>JBLIFI010000069.1:0-13948 GCA_047633715.1 Flammeovirgaceae bacterium | reverse complement strand
CAATGCTGGAAAAGTTTAGAGAAAAATATCAAAATCCAAAACTGAGTATTTTGGACTTAAAAGTGTACTGCAACCATAAATTTCATGCAAAATCAATAATTAATTGGTTTGTAAATAACCCAAAAATCAATTTTAATTCAATAAATGAAGAACAATTCTTGCCACACGACCTAATAAACCCTGCTTAAATGAAATTCATATTGTTATAGTAAAAACCTTTTGCCAAACAGTTACCAAACAGGTTTTGTGAAAGGCGATAAAATTATTGTTTCAGTAAAATCCAAATACAATCCGAGCATTAAAACCACGAAAGATGTGCCTTTGACTTATACCTATGCAAAAGGCGGAACAGGTTTCGACTGGTCGGCATCAAAATATGGGTATAGCGGAGACAATCTGAAATTTGAAATTACCACAGATAAGCACGCAGTAACGGGTGCGCCATTGTATAAATACAGAACTACAAACCTGACCAGAAATATAATTGTTGCCGAAGGGAAGCTTGCCCACAATCAAATTCTTCAGCTTTGGGTAAAAGGGCAACCAGGAAAGCCGCATCATCATGGAGCAGACGACAACACAAGAGGTGGCGATGGCGGAAACGGTGGAACAATTACCATTTACAAAGACCCAAGCGTGAAATCAATTGACTTCATAGACACGAAAATATTCGGTGGAAGAGGCGGAAAAGGAGCTTACTCAGGAACTGATGGAAGACTGGGAAGAGATGGAAAAGTGAACGTTGTTACTAAAACCATAAGCTTTTAAAATCTTCATTAAATAGTTGAAATCGAAAATGCCAGCCTCTTTGGGGTTGGCTTTTTTTATCTTCAAATTCCAAATTACTATCCACAAGTCATGCAGAACGAAAAATAAGCTCTTTGAGCAATATAATCGAGGAAATATCAGGTAAGGAAAAATAATTTTAGCATGAAAGTAGGCAATGTCTTATCTTTAAGTTTTGAAAAAATCATCAAAGCGCATTCTTTTGACCTTCCGAACTCTTACCGAATTTGATTTCCCCGCACTTTATGACTGCTTTTGTGAGTCTTTTTCTGATTACCAAATCAGTATGAAACTTTCAAAAGTAGATTTTTTGGAGCGCATGAATCGGATTGGCTATTCTCCAAGGCTTTCTGGCGGAGCTTTTGAAGAAGAGCAAATGGTCGGATTTATTATTACAGGCGTTGGTAGTTTTGAAAATAAGTCAACTACTTATAATGGGGGAACAGGTGTGATTCCCACTTTCCGTAAAAAGAAAGTGGCAGAAAAGCTTTATAGTTTTCTGATTAGTGAGTTTCAAAAAGAAGGAGTGGAGCAAGCTTTGCTAGAAGTCATTTCGGATAATAAGCCTGCTATTGAGTTGTATAAAAAACTAGGTTTCAAAATCTCCAGAACCCTTAGTTGCTTCTCATTGAGCAATGAATTTGAGCAACGGAAAAGCAAACTGTCAATCAGAATTTCACAAGTAGATTTGCCCGATTGGAAAACCTATCGGAAATTTTATTCGGACTGGGTTTGTTGGCAGAACCAAGCAGAGTCCATCACAAGAAGCTTGAGAAACGAAATTGTTTTGGAAGTGTATTTGAAAACCAAAACCATAGGCTTTGCTATTTTCAATCCGACCTCGGGCAAAATTTCCCAAATAGCCATTTCGGAAAACCACAGAAACAGCTTAGTTGCTCATAATCTGTTGCGAGCCATTCAGAAAATGAGCTATACAGAAAGGGTAGGAATGCTCAATGTAGACGAAGAGAATAAAACAGCCATGCACTTTTTTGAGCAAGTAGGCTTTGCCGTTTTCATTCGGCAATATGAAATGAAATTGGAGTTGGGGAATTACATAACTGCCAATTCTGAATAGGTTTTTCTTCAAATACTGAATCTTCGGACTACTTTTCTTATTTTTGCCGAAAACCACCCAAAATTCAATGAATCCAAACCGTACCGTAATTGATGCCAACAAAAAAGGCATTCGCTTGAATCTCAGAGAACTACTGAAATACAAAGATTTGTTTCTGACTTTGGCGTATCGAGACTTGAGAGTGCGCTATGCTCAGACTTTTTTGGGCTTTCTTTGGGCTTTCTTACAGCCAATTACAACACTTGTAATCCTGTTTGTCGTGTTTGGTAGAGTGGCAAAAATTGACACAGGCGGAGTTCCCTATCCAATTTTTGCCATGTGTGGCATGTCAGCCTGGACCTATTTCGCCTTCGTGATGAACCAATCTGGCACCTCAATCATCAGTTCGCAAAATATGATTAAGAAAATCTACTTTCCACGGCTTATCATTCCACTTTCTAAAGCCGTAGTGGGTTTTGTGGATTTCGCTATTACCTTTCTATTGGTTATTATATTAATGCTGATTTACCAATTTCAACCTTCGTGGAATATAGTTTATCTGCCAATTTTCATAATCATCACTATCATTTCTGCCCTTGGAGTAGGGATCTGGCTAAGTGCTTTGACCATTCGCTATCGAGATTTTCAACACATTGTTCCATTTATGGTTCAGTTCGGGTTATATACTACGCCAGTTGCTTACCCAGCTAGCACAGTAGTTGATACACTCCCAAAATGGGCAAGTATTATTTACTTTATGAACCCAATGGCAGGCGTAGTCGAAGGTTTCAGATGGTCTTTGATTGGTGGAAATCCACCTTCAGAACTTGCCTACGTTTCGTTTGCAGTAATTTTCATTATTTTTGTCAGCGGGTTATTTTACTTTCGCAAAGTAGAGAAGGTAATGGCAGATATTGTTTAGGCTAAAAAGAGCCTTTTTGAATAATTTTTGATTTTGCAAAACATAGAATCTAAAGCTGGCTAATCATACAATTGATTATCTAGTTTAATTATAAGAATAAAACATGAAAGTAGCACTAATTACAGGAATTACAGGTCAGGACGGAGCTTATTTAGCAGAACTTTTGCTAGAAAAAGGCTATGAAGTTCACGGAATCAAGCGAAGAAGCTCCCTTCTCAATACAGATAGAATCGACCATTTGTATCAAGATCCGCATGAGAAAAATATCCGACTTAAATTGCATTATGGCGACCTGTCAGATTCTATGGGCTTGACCCGAATTATTAAGGAAGTTCAGCCCGATGAGATTTATAATTTGGGTGCAATGTCTCATGTCAAAGTGAGTTTCGATACACCAGAATATACTGCTAATGTAGATGGAATTGGTACTTTGAGAATCCTAGAAGCAGTTCGCTTGTTAGGATTGACAGAGAAAACGAAAATCTACCAAGCTTCCACATCTGAGCTTTACGGTTTGGTGCAAGAAGTTCCACAATCGGAAAGCACACCATTCTACCCACGCTCTCCGTATGCAGTTGCCAAAATGTATGCCTACTGGATTACCGTAAATTACCGTGAAGCTTACGGAATGTTTGCTTGCAACGGAATCCTTTTCAACCACGAATCTCCTTTGCGTGGCGAAACTTTCGTAACCAGAAAAATCACTCGTGCCGCTGCCAGAATTGCTTTGGGAATGCAGGAGAAAATTTTCTTGGGAAATATGGATGCAAAACGTGATTGGGGACACGCAAAAGATTATGTAGAAGCTATGTGGAGAATTCTCCAACAAGATGTGGCAGAAGATTTTGTGATTGCCACAGGGCAAACCACTACCATTCGTGATTTTGTGAAAATGGCTTTCGCAGAATTGGGCGTAGAAGTTAGATTTGAGGGCGAAGGAGAAGAGGAGAAAGGCTACATTGTCAGCTCTTCTAACCCAGAATTTAAAATGAAAGAAGGGCAATGTATTGTGGAGGTTGACTCTCGCTACTTCCGACCAACAGAAGTAGAACTGTTAATTGGCGACCCAACAAAATCGCAAGAGCAATTAGGTTGGATACCAAAATATGATTTACCTGCTCTGGTAAAAGATATGATGCAGTCAGATTTGGAACTCTTCAAGCGAGATGCTTACCTGAAAGCAGGTGGACATAAGGTGTTGAATTATCATGAATAGTTGAGAGAAATCAAATAGAATAAAAAAAGCCAGTCAAGTTTCAAACTCGACTAGCTTTTTTTTATGGATTTTTCATTTGTAAATAAAACCCTACTTTAAAATACCTTCCTTATAAGCCTGTAAAAGCATTTCCAAATCTTTCACTCTCGCCTCAATTTCTTTGCCTAAATCGGTTTCTTTAATGGTAATTGGGTTGGCTGGAGTTTCTAAAATGGTTTCGGAGGAGTGAATATCTACCTCTTCTAAAACTGCTTTTTGGGCAGATTCAAACGATTCGTGGGAAACGAGCTGCAAGCCTTCTGAGTCAGAAATGAGTGTGTAGCCAGCAATTCCTGTTTTTTCTTGGTAAGCTTTGGCGAATCCGCCATCAATTACCAATAGTTTTCCGTTGGCTTTCACAGGCTTTTCGCCCTCTTTCACTACCACAGGAACGTGCCCATTCACAATGTGAGCAGTTTTTGGGTTCAAGCCGAATTCTTTCAGTATTTTCTCACAAGTCGCTGGCTTATCTCTCAATTTGTAATACGCATTCTTATCTTCTCGTTGGGCATTTTTGTCGGCTACGAAATAGCTCTCGAAAGTTGCCATTTTCTGCTTCCCGAAAATAGGAGAATACGAACCACACCACAAATACCAGATAATATCTTGTCCGTAGAGTTTTGCTTCCGAGTTTTTTCCTCCAAAATAAGCTTGGCGCGCCAACACATCGAATCGCTCGAAGAGTTCTTTGCCTCCGTATTTCTTGTTTTTGTCATTGAAACTGGCAAAATCTCCTTTGGCAGTCATAGGAACACAACCGTGGAGCAATAAATTATTGTTGCTGACCAAATACATCCCGCCTTTTTCGTACAGAAATTTGACATGTCGTTGGAGTTTCTCGCTATAAATGAATGAGTTAGAGATTCGCTCCATCACTTCTTGCTCGGCTGGCGAGAGTTCGTAGGGCTTGTTGGAGTCGATGGTTGGGAAATTCGCATCGGCAAGTGGATAAACTTTTGTGCCAATTTTGACAGTTTTCTTTTGCGAATTAATTTTATCCAAAAACAATCTTCCTTTGATTCCGAAAGACTTTCTGCGAAGCATAATTTGCCCTTCCAGTTTGAATTGGATGATGGTTATTGCTTTCTGCATAATCTGCATCAAGTGCTCATCTTTTTCATTCAATTGCTCTTCGGGACGCATTTTTGGGAGGAAATTAGGATTTTTATCTCCTTTATAATGCTCCAAAGCAAAAGTGGCAAGTGGCAAAAGGCTAATTCCGTAGCCATCTTCCAAAGTATCGAGATTATTATAGCGAAGTGAAACCCGCAAAACATTGGCAATACACGCCCAAGAACCTGCTCCTGCACCCATCCAAACGATGTCATGATTTCCCCATTGGAAATCTACGGAATGGTAATTGAGCAACACATCCATTATTTTTTCTGCGGCCGGCCCACGATCATAAACATCTCCAATAATGTGGAGTTTGCCAACTGCCAAATGCTGAATCAGTTTCGACAAGTTGCTGACCAAACCTCGAATTTGCCCACTTTCCCACACACTCATAATGAGTTGATGGTAATAAATTCGGTGCGTTTCCATTCCTCTGCCTGCAAAAAGCAGTTCGCTTAATAATGAACCATATTCTGAATTGAAAAACCCGTTCAGCTGGTTTTGCGCATATTGGCTTGCAAAAGATTGGGCAACATCTAGCATCTGATAGATTCTGGGCAATAGCCAATCTTTAAAATGGGTTTCTCCCCAGGCCTTTTTCTCTGCATCAAATTTTTCTTCTGGGTAGTAAACCAAAGTTGCCAAAGATTTTCGCTCATCTTCTGCCAAGACATCTTCAAATAGTTGAGCAATCCGCTTTTTTACAATCCCCGAGCCGTTTTTCAGCACATGGTTGAAAGACTCGAACTCGCCATGAATATCGCTCAAGAAATGTTCGGAGAGTTTGGGCAACTCCAATTTGGCTTTCAGGTGAGCGATTTCGGTGCTAACTGCTGGAATGTTGGGAAAATCTTTGCTAAGTAATTGAGCGTATTTTAAATCTTGTGGCGAAAGCATTGAGTTGTTTTGAGTGAGTTGCTTATTTGGTTGTTTATTGTAAACCATGCAAGTTATACCAAGATTGGTAAGATTCTATATTTAGTTGGTGAATTTATGAAATGGCGAGTTAGCGAATATGGAAATTTAGCTGCTCAAGGCACAATGCATAGTATTTCAATTCGCCAATTCCTTCAACTCATTGCCCAATCCACCATTCCGTGTAATAATGTGCAGGCAATTAGTCCGCCTTCTTTCTCTCGCAGGAAACCGAAAATCATTCCCATCGGAATTGGGAACAAAGCCCACCAACTAAATTCGTGTGTATTGAAGCCGTGAAGCAAGCCAAACAGAATGGCGGAAATAAATAATCCTACGCCAAAATCTACCCTGAAAAGTCGGAAGGGTTTCCCGAAACTTTGGTTTAGCCGAGATTGGATGTAGCCACGGAAGAGAATCTCTTCACTCAATCCTACAAAAACAAAATAATTGAAAATAGCAACGATTTTGGAGTAAGTGGGAAAAAGCCAATAACTCAATCCGAGCGATAGGAAAATCAGTAAAATTACTAAACCAAAGTGAGTTCTCTGGTTGGATTTTGCTGTATTTGGCAACCTTCGAGTAATCAGCAGAACTGCCAAAAGGGCAATTGAAAATGCAATTGTGAGCAAAAAAGCACCCAAAAAGCTGGTTGGAGATAGATTCAGCCAACTAATGAGCGAGAAGGAAATACAGGCTGGTGCTACCGCTCCGCTACTCCACAAAGCTAATTTTGCGCCATAAGTCAGCCGATTGAAGCCCAATCCAAAAGAAAATAAATTGTCTTTTTGCAGAAGGATGAACGAAACAGGTAAGAGAACGAAGATAATGGAGCGAGTAATTCCATTATGCCCAAAATAGATTTCCTCCCAAACTAACCAATATTCCATTTTCCAACGGAGGAAAATCAGCAAGCCCAAAACCAACAGAAACACCATCGAGACTTCGGCAATTACTTTTGCTTGTTGGTTGGAGTTGGAAATGGGTTGCATATAGAGTCAGACTAGTTATTTTTGCAATGAAACTATTTGTGGAAACAATGGTTTTTAGATTTCAAATAAATAGGATTTACACAGATTTATAAAAAGACGTTCCTTGTTGGCGTATCTCACGCCAACCTTTGCAAAATAGCTGTAAATTACCATCTTAAGCACGTTGGGCTATTTACTATTTTGGTATCTGACTCTAAGGAAAGCCCCGTTTAAATGAGATTGTTAAGGGCTCAAAATAGGAAAATATTTAAACCAGACTATTTATGTTAGTCTTATTAAAGTCTAACATCTGAAATTTAAGATTGAAATTACTAAATCTGAAATCGTACATCGTAATTCATAAATATATGTTCACAGGAATTATAGAAACAGTAGGGGAAATAAAAAAAATCAGTAAAGAAGGCTCAAACGTGATTTTTGAGGTAGAATCTGCCCTTTCCCACGAATTGAAAGTAGATCAAAGCGTGGCGCACAATGGGGTTTGCCTTACGGTAACGGCTCTCTCCAACCAAATCCACTCGGTAACTGCCATTGACGAAACTTTGCAAAAAACTAATTTAGGCGATTGGGAAGTAGGGAAATTGGTAAATATTGAGCGTTGTATGCCAGCCAATGGACGTTATGATGGACACATTGTGCAAGGTCATGTAGATCAAACGGCAACTTGCACCAAGGTTTCCGAAGAAGACGGAAGCTGGAGATACTTTTTCAAATACGAAGATTTAGGAAATTTTACTGTCCAAAAAGGCTCAATTTGCGTGAATGGTGTGAGTTTGACCGTGGTAGATTCAGAAGATGAACTATTCAGCGTGGCAATTATTCCCTATACGTATGAACACACTAATTTCAAAACCTTGAAAGCAGGAGATAAAATCAACTTGGAGTTTGATGTGCTGGGGAAATATTTGCAGAAACTGCTCGACAGAAGATTGGCTCAAATTGATTTGCCGAAGAAATAGCAAGAGTAGAGTCTTCAAAACATTTTGAAGACTCTACTCTTGCTATTTCTAAACGTTCTTATTCCTCCTTCTTAGGAGCAAAAATGGTTTTATCTCTTTCATTGTTTATGGAAGCCTGGTGTATGGAAGTCAATTCTTCGTTGTCTGCTAACTCCAACTGATTGAGTTCTGTCTCACTTATTTTGTTTGTTTGTTTTTTAATTGGCTTCTCTTGTTCTTTTGGCATTTCAATATCTTCTTCCGCTATATTTTCTCGCTCGCTGATTCGGTTGTCCACAAATACGTTCACATACTTTTGAATCTTCATAAAAAAGAGTGCATAAATTACAAAGACTGCCCCAAAAAAAATAAATATAATAAGGAATCCCAAAGAGTTGTGACCAAGCCACTCGCCCAAAGCCAAGGCCAAGCTAATTAGCAGAAACATAATAGCCATTCCCCCTAGTAATGCTACTCCGAAAGAGGTAATCATAAAGGAAATCATACTCGCTGATTCACTTTTTGCATCGAGTTTGGCAATTTCCACACGGGTTTCTATATAGCCTTTCACATTCTCCATCAGCAAATCGAACTGGTCTGCTATGAGCGATTGCTTTTTGCCTTTATTATGTTCCATCTACTATTGGTTTCTTGGAGTTTTTAATGTCTCTTTTTACAAGTATCGAACCTGATTTCTACTCTATCCGACCGTTTTTACAAATGCTTGATTATTAAATATTTAACTTTTTCTATTCAAGGCTTCTTATAGAATCGGTAGCCGATGATATTCCTATCTGGGCGACACTCGCTTGCTAAAAGTAAGAAAGTTAAGAAACTTTCGGCAGAGAGAGTCGAGGCTTGGAAACCTCGACTAGCAAAAACGGCTTGGTAGAGTACCTAATTTCTGCACAAATTTAGCTTAAAAAATCATATTACTGTACAAAAGTAAATTTGTGCCTGTCAGAACCGTTCCACGGTGGCCATTAATTCTGACAGTTCTCGGTAGGAGTTGCTCTCAACTTCTCAAATCCGATGCGACCCGTAGCGGGTGCTATCGGCTCCGAGTAAAATGAAAAATGTACAGTAGTATGTTAAAAAATATGGTTCTCTGACAAATTTTGTGGAGGTAAAAAACAGCTCAGATTAGTTACCTAATCTGGAGGCTGTAATTGATGATTATCCCTTATCTCGTATTTCATGGAACACATCAATCACAAAAATTGTCAGACAACCAAAAATATAACTAACTCATGTTACGCAGTTTTTTGGTTTTACAAATAAAAACTTCTGTTTACCCTGAGCCTTTTTTCAATTATGGTTATAGGGTTGTAGCCGATATTGCGACTAGCCGTCCGCATTCAACTTTGGGGAAAGGAAAGCTAAATTGAGTTTGGCGTTTAATAGGTTTCAATTTGGAGCAAAAAGCGTTCGAATTAGTAAACAATTCCCCAAAGTTGGCGACATGTAATTGGCTGGGTTAATACTCAGTATTTAATGGCGGCTTTCGAAAGTATGGGTTTCTTCTAATCAATGAACAATCTACAAAATCTAACAAAAAAAACTGCATACTGAACAACATGGGCGTATCTCATTTTGTCGTAATAAATTAAAATGCACTTTTTAAATGAAATAATGGAGTATTATGAATGCCAGATTTCTAATAAACCCAACGTCTGGCAGGGTTTTCAACCTCTGCCAGACGTTGGGTTTATTAGTGTGCGACATTTTGAGATACGCCCAACAATATGAGTAACTAAATAGGGTAGTGTAAAAGAGCTAATGCTACTTTATGGATACTTCGGCACAAGCGGAGTGCTGCCCAGCGGACGCTTGCGCTATGATTTATTATTGCCTGAGCATTACCTGTTTAGAACTACCTTAAATAGAATTAGAGTTACCCATAAACTGAAAAAATGACATTTCTTTTGAGAGAACTATTTTCATCATTTATTTCTCCAAACATCGTCAACAATCAAAGCAAAAAATTATCTTTGCGCAAATTCATCAAAATCTATCAGAAAAACAGTAGATGAATGCCTTAATCATTTGTGATTCTGATAGTTGTGGTTTCGGTACTGAAATGTAGTAGAAACTTTAAAACTCATACTTAACCAACTAAACAGAAAGAAGATGATAATTGGTGTTCCGAAAGAGATTAAAAACAACGAAAACAGAGTAGCCGTAACGCCTGCTGGCACACAAGAATTTGTGAAAAGAGGGCATGAAGTGTACGTGCAAGCTACTGCTGGAGAAGGAAGTGGTTATTCTGACAACGATTTTGAGCAAGCTGGCGCAACAGTCCTCCCAACTATTGAGGATGTTTACGCCATTGCCGAAATGATTGTGAAGGTAAAAGAACCGATTGAGCCAGAATACAAGCTCATCAAAAAAGACCAATTGCTTTTTACTTATTTCCACTTTGCTTCTTACGAGCCATTGACTCACGCCATGATTGAGAGTGGTTCAGTTTGTTTGGCTTACGAAACTGTGGAGAAACCAGATCGTTCTTTGCCATTGCTTGTTCCTATGTCAGAAGTGGCAGGAAGAATGTCAATTCAGCAAGGAGCAAAATATTTGGAAAAACCCTTGAAAGGCTACGGTATTCTTTTGGGTGGAGTTCCTGGTGTTCCTCCTGCAAAAGTATTGGTTCTAGGTGGCGGAGTAGTAGGTACGCAAGCCGCTAAAATGGCAGCAGGACTGGGTGCAGATGTTACAATTATGGACATCAGCTTGCCACGATTGCGTTATTTAGCAGATGTAATGCCAGCCAATGTAAAAACAGTTATGTCAAACGAATATAATATTCGTGAGGCGGCAAAAACACATTCACTCATTATTGGTGGAGTTTTGATCCCTGGTGCAAAAGCCCCAAATCTTATCACGAGAGATATGTTGAAAGAAATGTTGCCAGGAACAGTTTTGGTAGATGTTGCCGTAGATCAAGGTGGTTGCATTGAAACATGCAGACCAACTACGCACCAAGATCCTACCTTCATTATTGATGATGTGGTTCATTATTGCGTGGCAAATATGCCAGGTGCAGTTCCTTATACTTCTACTTTGGCTTTGACCAACGCAACTTTGCCTTACGCTTTGCAATTGGCAGAAAAAGGATGGAAAAAAGCGTGCAATGAAAACAGAGAATTGGAATTAGGTTTGAATATAGTAGGCGGAAAAGTGGTTTACAAAGCCGTTGCTGAAGCTTTCAATTTGGATTATGTGCCAGTTGAGGAGGTTTACTAAAAATTCATGGGAGAATATCTTATTGAAATAGAAATAAACCCGCAAGGTTTTGTACTAATTTCATGTGTAATTTTGGTTCTCTCAATAGGAGTTTACGCTTTCTTAAAGAGAAAATGAAAAATCTCCATTGCTTTTGAAGCGGTGGAGATTTTTTATTTTCTCTTTACCGAAGGAGCAGGAAAAATCGTGTTTACATCAATTTAAAGTAATCAGAATCAAATCGGTCATTTCAAATCGAGGAAAATCGCCTGTATTGCTAAGAAGGATAACTGTGATTTCCTTATCTGGCTGTTTCAAGAACATAGAGTAGAATCCTAAATCTGTCCCTGGATGATAGCGGATGGGGCGCATCTCATTTTGTCGCAATAAATTAAAATACACTTTTTAAATGAAATAATGGAGCATTATGAATGCCAGATTTCTAATAAACCCAACCTCTGCCAGCGTATGTTTTTTTAGTGTGCGACATTTTGAGATGCGCCCAGGCAATGACTCTCCACTACTTGCATCTGAAATAATACCTTGGATTATTATTTTGTCTGTTTGAGCAACAATAGCGAATAGGTTCGCTAAATAAAGCGCAATAAAAAGTGTAGTTATTTTCATGGTTTTCATTCTAGGGTTAAGCTTTCTGCAGGTAAGATGCCATTAACACCCAAAAGGTTACCTACTCCATGAGAAGTTGGCAACCTTTTCAATAAAAAACTTGTGGTTGTAGTTCAGATAAAAGTCAGCAGAATCTATTCCCTTCTCTTAAACAACTTAAAACAAAGTGGCACAAAGAAAATAGCGGTAAAAGTTCCCAAACTCAATCCGCCAATGACAGCAATTGCCAAAGGTCTTTGTAAATCTGAACCCAAACCTGCCGAGAAAAGGACAGGTAAAAGTGCGAGAATTGTGGTAATGGAAGTCATTAAAATAGGCTTCAACCTACTTTCTCCAGCCAAAGTAATTGCTTGATTAAGCGAAATCTTCTCTTTTCTTACCAACCGATTGATGGTGTCAATTTTCAGAATGGCATCGTTTACCATAATCCCGAGCATGACCACAATGCCAATTGCCGAAATCAGATTGATAGATTCATTGGCGAGCCAAAGGAAAAGCAGACTGCCAGAAATTGCCAAGGGCAAAGTGAGCAACACAATAAGCGGTTGCCAAAAAGACTCGAATTGTGCCGAGAGAATGAAGTAGAGCAATAGCACGGAAACCAACAAAACATATTGCATTTGCCGAAGTGTCTCCTTCGTCTCAAAGTAGCTTCCTGTCAAAATTAGATCAATTTCGGGGCTGGATTTTTCTACTTCCGCTACTTGTTTCTGCAATTGGTCAACTTCTATTTGCTCGGGGTTCTCTAAAAAAAGCGATTGGAAAATGGCAGATTGGTTGGCAGAAATACTTTTGTAATCTTCCTCGTAGGAAACTGAAACCAAGTTGGCGAGCAGAATTTGATTGCCTTCGCTAATTACAAATTGACTGTTGAGCAATTGGCGAAAATCAGCTTCGGAAACCTTTGCTCGGATTGGAATGACCTCTCCAAAAGTCTTGATTTCGGAAATCAGAAATTGCCCAAAAAGCGATTTCAACTTGTCAATCACTTGCGAGTAGCTGACATTATAAGCCTGTATTTTTTCAGGAATTAACCTCAGTAAAACTACTTGCTCCAAACTCATTCCTTTTCCGTCTTTCCAACTGAAATTGGTAAATTGTTCTTTAATGGTATTGATTTCGCTTTTTAGCAAAGGTTTTTTGGTGCGAGTGCTTGACAAACGCAACTCAAAGGCTGGATTTCGATTGCTGAAAAGTTGGTTGAAAGCGGTTCTTGCTTCGGAAACTTCCAACTCTGCTTTGGGGAATTTGGCATTGAACCATTTGGAAAATGCGTTCAACTCGTTCGCCTTATCTAAATCGGTATTTAGTTTGAAGTAGAAACTCGCAGTAAGCAAATTGCTATTGTCAGTCTCCACCAAAAACTGCTTGAAGCCTACGTCAGATTCTGAAAAACTGACTTTCTCACTCCAAAACCGAATCACTTCTTCGCTTCTCAATTTATTTCCCTCCAAATCAATTGCCTCATTCCAAGCAACTGAAACGCTAAAGTCTTGCGTGTTGATTGTTGGTAAAGATTGCAAAGTCAGATTCTGATAAATCAGCCAACCAATTGGGCTCACTCCAAGCAAAAGGAAAAAGCTCAACTTTGGGAAGGAGAACACTAAATGATGCGCCTTTTTATAAACTCCTAAAACAGCTTTGAAAAAACGAGTTTCTGTTTGAGTTTTCTGTTTTGTAATTGGCTGGATTTCACTACTATTATTATCCAAAAATGAAAGTGAATCGCTGGCAGAGTCCGCAGGTCCTGCCAGACGTTGAACGGATTTGAAACCGACCTTCACCAACTCTTTCTGAGAGTCGTCATTAGAAAGAGTTGGTTGGATTTCACTACTGTTCGCTTTTTCACGCACTCGGAAAAACAACAAATAGCAAAGTGGCAACAGCACAAAAGCCACCAAAAGCGATGCGCCCAAAACAGAAGCCACCGCCACGGCTTGCTCGTAGAAGAAAGCTCCAGCCAAACCATTCAGGAAAACCAAAGGCACAAAAACCGCCAAAGTAGTCAATACCGAACTAACCAAAGGCGCAATTACCTGCGAAGTTCCTTCCACACAAGCCTGAAAAAGCAAATTATTATTGTGTAATAATTCTTGTCTTTGTATAGGTTCAAGCCCA
>JBLIFI010000068.1:0-14047 GCA_047633715.1 Flammeovirgaceae bacterium | reverse complement strand
TCCTGCAAAGGAATTATCTAATTTCAATTGGGATGTATTTTTCTATTTAAAGTATATCCGAGACTTTGAAAACCCTATTTTGTGGCTGGGCTGGGCGATTTTGCTTTATTTCAGCAGAAAGGAGTTTGTTACGCTACTTAATAGAACTGTCTCCAAAAATAAAAAAGTGGTTTTTTTCCAAACTGAGGTTTTGGGAATTACTGCCAGTTGCTTTGTCTGCGGAATGTCTGTTTTGGTAAAAGCACCAAGAGGTTTGCTTTTCGCTTATCCGTTGATTTTCTGTCTTGCTTTTGTTGGATTAAGTAAATTACTAAGGAATGATTTTCTGAAAGTTGCCATTTTCATTCTTGCCATCGGCTATAATTTTTGGAATCTGGAACGATTTGTTTACCAATATTCTGAAACCAATTATCCAATAGTTGCCAAATACTTGAAAGAAAAAGGAATCAAGAGCTTATTTACCTCAGTCGGATTGGGAATTACTCCATTTCTGAGTCAGGAAATTACTCATGAAAACTTATTTTCGCTGAAAGAAATGGAAGAGAAAAATCCAACCAAAAGCTACTTGTTATTGGATGATTATTGGAAAATTGCCCAATTGGGAGAGTTTAAAAAGCTGGAAAGATTTTCAGAAATAAAATGGGAGGAAAAAAGTTTGCAATCACCTTATCTATACTTAGAACTATGCGAATTCACAGGAAGTTCTTACGAAGAGGCGATTGAACAATGGAAACAATCAGAGGAAAACACTTATTTGAGACTACTCTCTATTTCTTTGAGGAGAGACTTTGCTCCACAAATAGGAAAATAAGTAGGGAACAGGAAACTTTGTGCTTGCGTATTTATCGAACTTCCTGATATGTTTCAAATACTTCCCAACCACAATCTGCTCGTCAAATTTGCTCTCGGCTAATTTTCGGCTATTATTCCCCATTTCTTCTAATTCAGAAGCTTTGAGTTCAATCATATCACCCATTTTCTCAGCTAAATCTTCTGCATTCTGCACTTCGCAAAGGAAGCCATTGAAACCATCTTCTACGGTTTCTCTGCAACCAGGGACATCTGTGGTTACAATTGGCTTTGCCATACTGGCAGCTTCAATCAAAGTCCTTGGCGTGCCTTCTCGGTAAGATGGAAGCACCACG
The DNA here is from genome assembly GCA_047633715.1 of Flammeovirgaceae bacterium. Lineage (GTDB taxonomy): Bacteria > Bacteroidota > Bacteroidia > Cytophagales > Flammeovirgaceae > JBLIFI01. Next base: position 12,902 of record JBLIFI010000068.1, on the reverse strand, counting down.
CAATCGCTATTCTGAATAAATGGCTTTACATCGTCTTGTCTGCCGAAATACTCAATCAGACCATCTTTTTGCCAAAGTTCTACTTCAGCTTCGGTAATTCCCAAGCCACTATTCAAGTCCATTGGGCCAACAAGCTGGAATTTAGCAGTTATGCCTTTCGCTCTCAGCAGTCGGATTGCTTCTGTAAACTCCCTCAAGCCTTTGTCAATAAGCAATCGGGAAATTACTAGAAATGTGAATTGTTTACTTTCAGGTTTAGGAACAGGCGCAAATTCCTGCAAATTGATTCCTGAACCAGGAAGTATATCAACTTTGGTTTTGGGAACTAAATGTTTGTTTAAGAATACCTGTTGGTCATCAGGATTTTGGAAAAAAGTCAGATTTGGGTAACGGAAAGAAAACCGATAGAGAACCTTCGCTACTTTGGACGAGAAGCTTTTTTCTCGAATAAAAACAGTTCCTAATCCTGTTACATTATTGATTACAGGAAGTTTAGCAGTTCTCATGAGAAGGCTAGAAAAACCAGCAGCCAAAGAACCATAAATATTTGGCTTAATGGTAAACTGCAATACTACATCAAGTTTTGCTTCTCTGTATATTTTCCCCAATCTGTAAATCAGCATCAAATCGCTAAAAGGATTCTTTCCTTTATTTTGCATCTTCAATGGGAAATACTCACAACCCATTTCTTTGAGTTTTTCAACATAATCATCATACGGAGCAATGGCAATTACCTCATGTCCTTCTGCTTGCAAGCCCTTTACGAGCCCTTTGCGGAAGTTGTAAATATTCCATGCCGAATTGATGCTAATGCCGATTCTCATGTTTAATGTTGGTTAGTTCCTAATTGGAAAGGCAGATTATTTCAAATTAGTATCATTCAAAATAATCTTGTTATTGTAATACGCCCAAATTACAGTATATGTTGTGATTATTCCAATTTCAGTTCCAAACAAGTGTTATTATAAACACTTGTTATCACTTCATACATCCCAAATACCTATTTCAACAATTTCAACAGAATGATTATCTGGGTCTCTGAAATAAAAAGACTTCTTATTGTCTCTCCACACTACTTCCTTTTCAATTAAAATGCCACTTTTTTCAATCAGCTCTTTCCATCCTTCATAATCTCCATTTTTCGACTCAAAAGCGAAGTGCAAATTCCCTTCTCCGAAATGAGATGGAAGGTGGGTTTTACTCTTAGATTTTTCGGCAATAAAGCAAATTAAAATTGAGTTTCCAGCACGGAAAAATATAAGTTCATCAGGTTTTTCTACAATGATTGGCAAACCCAGAATACCATTATAAAATGCACTAGTTTGTTCAATATCAGTAATATACAGCGCAGACTCTTTAATGCAGTTAAATTCCATACTCCTAATTTAGTATCACGAAATGTTCAAAATATTTCTACAACTTCACATAAAAGGCAAGTCATTTATGGATTTAATTACCAACGCAAAAATATCATTTCCAATGAAAAACATAAAAAATATCATTTTACAAGTCAGCTAATTGCAATTAGATTGTTTGAAATTCTCAAAATCATGTACCAATCAATTAGTTTGTTTCCTTTTTGGTGCAATGCGTTCTAAGTTTGGAAATACAAGGTGTCAGTTATTTATCTTACTGCTTATTCTTTGCCAATTGCCAAACTTGTTTGTAGATTTATCCCTTGCGAAGGGATTGAGTATAAAAATGAACCCTTAATAGCAAAACCCAACTAAGAGGCAAATGAGTGCGAGAAAAAAGCGAAGGCTAATTATCAACTATGATTTCCAAATGAGTTTTAAATCATTTGGAGCAAATATCATTGCTGGTATGGTTCTCATTGCCATTGCGGCCGCCTCCATCACTTTCTATCCAGTAAAAATTTTCCAAGATATTGCCGAGCGGGAAGAATTCCACCTTCAAAACACAGTTCCAGTCCAATATTACTGTACTGTAATTGAAATGTGCTTGAGTAAGTCCAATAGTTCTTTGGACAACTATCTGATTACCAAAGACATGAAATTCAAAGAAAAGCGTGCTGAAATCTGGAATGAAGACTTTAAAGCTGCCAGAGACTCGCTGCTTTCCTACACAAAAGCGTGGAACAATACCGATGCAACTTCCTTGGTCTATAATGTAAGTGTGAAATCCAGCCGTTTGCGAGATGAACAAGACCGAATTGAGCGTGAGTTTTTGGCAACTCCCCAAGAAAAGACAACCAGCACAACAGTCTTAGATCCGTTCCTCAACGATTTCGGAGGTGGAAGAGTCGATGATTTGTTTGGAGGCGGAGAGAATGAAAGTGTTGGAAGCACAGAGAAAATGCCTACTTTCAATCGGATTGCCGAAATCAAAAACCTGAATTTGATTGAAGAGGAAGTATTGCACCTGATAGATTTCTTGATAGATATTCAGGAAAGTCAGCTCTATGTGGCGCAAAGGAGAAACGCAAGAGACAAAAAAAGCATTCCGATAGTGATGATTAGCCTTTTTGTGGCAGTTGTCGCAATCGGGTTCATTCTCTCCACCCGAATTATCAGAATGATTAACAGCAGGTTGGAAGAGTTTAAGGAGACTTACAGCGATATGGCGAAAGGTACAATTCCGCCCACGATGTACGATGTAAAAGACGAAACTCACTCACTCATTACAAGTGCAAATCTGACAATCAAGAATCTGCATCTGGTTAAAAAACTGGCTCAAGAAGTTGGAGAAGGTAATTTTGAGACAGACACGGTGGCATTTCATGGGCGTGGAGATTTAGGAAATGCGTTGGTGGATATGAAAAAAAGCCTTAAAGCAGTTTCCGAGAAAGATGCTATCAGAAATTGGTCTTCCGAAGGATTGAAACAATTTGGAGACATTTTACGGGAAAACACAGACGATTTGACAGGCTTGGCAGAGGGTTTGATTTCCCACCTGATCAAATATTTGAAAGCCAACCAAGGGGCTATTTATATTCAAGACCAAACGACTACAAACCCACAGTTAGAGTTACGGGCAAGTTATGCTTATGACCGGCTCAAATCCAGAAAACAAATTATAGCAAAAGGCGAAGGTTTACTGGGCGAAGCTTTCCAAGAAAAACGAAGTATTCATCTTTCGGAAATTCCCCAAAATTATTTCCGAATTACTTCTGGATTGGGAGAATCTTTGCCCGAACATTTATTGATTGTGCCATTGAAATTGAATGACAATGTAAATGGAATGATTGAAATTGCTTCATTCCATGAGTTCCAACCGCATGAAATAGATTTTGTGGAGAAGCTTTCTGAAAGTACGGCATCTACATTGATTACGATTGAGAACAACGAGAAAACAAAAAAACTACTCGAAACTTCTCAGATGACCACCGAAATGCTTCGAGCCCAGGAAGAGGAGATGCGTCAGAACTTGGAAGAGTTAACTACCATGCAGGAGGAAATCAATCGGCAAAAATTTGAGCTTTCTAGCTTTGTGAATGCCATTAGCCTCTCCACAATTATGATTGAGTTCAACCCTAGGGCAACTATTGTGAATGTGAGCGAGAAGTTTATGGAAACATTCAATTACACTCACGATGAAATTGTTGGAAAACCACACACTTTCTATGTGCCAGACGAGGTGATTCGTTCAGGCGAATTCAAAGTGATGTGGGAGCGAATGAGAAATGAAGAATTTTTTCAAAAAGACATTGAGCGACTCCGAAAAGACGGCTCATCTGTATGGCTCCGAGCTTATTACATTCCAATTAAAGACCCCACAGGAGATTTAAAAAAAATCACTTGTCTTTGTACAGACATTACCAAAGAAGTGGTTTATCATGATGAGATGGAGCGCATTAAGTTGGCCTTGGAGAAGAAAAGCGAAGCGCTCAATAAGTTCCTGAACTCCATTGGTAATGCTACGATTATGTTAGAGTATGACGAGAAAGGGCAAATTATTAGTGTGAGTGAGCGATTCTGCGCAGTTATGCAATATGAAGAGGATGAAATAATTGGCAAGCCTCGCACGCACATTATGCCAGAAGATGCCGAAGACTATGGCGACTTTGAAGAGGTTTGGGAAAAACTCGCCACGAGAGATTATATTTCCAAAGACGATAAGCGTCTCAAAAAAGACGGCTCAATTATTTGGCTCAGAGATTTCTATATTCCAATCAAAAACGAGGCTGACCAAATGGTAAAAGTGGTTTGTATTTGTACAGACATTACCGAAGAAGTTCACATCAAAGAGCGGATGGAAGCCATTGAAAAAGGAGAGAAATGATGTGAGAATGTGAAAATTTGTAGATTTGCAAATGAAGAATGATAAAATGAGTTTGGATTGAAATCCAAACTCATTTTCTTATTAAATAGCTTAAAAAAAATCTTGATACAGGATACTCATTACTTGATACTAAATATAATGCAACTAAAAACTAAAGTAATCGCTACTGGCGTAACCAATTTGCACGATGCAAGATATTGCGCAGGAATGGGTGTAGAGCATATCGCTTTCCCTATCGACCCAACATTGGGCAACCATATTTCCGAACCTACTTGGAAAGAAATTGCGGGTTGGATTTCGGGAACAAAACTCGGTGTAGAAATTTCGGAGGTAGAAGGAATTGAACTAGATAGTTTCGATGCCAGCTTCTACTTGACTGATAATTCAGAACTAATTGACAAGTTTCCTGAAGCCAACTTCATACTCCGCATCAAATCGGCTTTAGAAGCTCAAAACCTCCTTCCAAAATATAAAGGCAAAGTAGAGTTTTTCGTGTTGGAGTGGGCAGATTCCGATTTGGAAACAGCACTTCCCCAAATCAAAGCATACGTAAAAGATTATCCAATTTATATTGGCTTCGGAATTACACCAGAGAATGTTGAATCCATTATCTCCGAAATAGAACCTGAAGGAATTGCGCTGAAAGGCGGTAAGGAAATCAAAGTTGGGTTGAACGATTTCGATGGCTTGGCAGATGTGTTAGAGGTAATTGAGGTTTTTTAATTGCATTCCCCAATCAATTCTGTCATACTATTTCAATCCCAAACTATCTTTTTCAGACATTTTGACAGCAAACTGCCAATGGCAATAAAATTGATACTTTGAAAACGCAATTTCAGTCTCAATCCGAACTGAAATTTAGCATTCTAACTAATACAAATCAGAATTTTAAAACGGCATTTTTGCCTAAATCTATAAAGGAAAATGGCTAATAAAGACGAAAACAAGAACTTGAACGACCTCGAAAAAGAAATGGGCAAAGTGGAGAAAGAATTAGAGGAAATTGTAGAAGAAGCAAACGAGGGAATTGACGAAATGACAGAAGAAGTGGAAGAAGTTAGTGAATTGGAGAAAGCAAAGGCAGAAGTAGCAGAGTTCAAAGACAAATATTTGAGACTCTATTCTGAATTTGAAAACTTCCGAAGAAGAACCAATAAAGAGAAGATTGAATTTCTCAGCTCTGCAAACAAAGATTTAATCAAAGAATTACTTCCTGTGATTGATGATTTTGAGCGTGCCGATGATGCTTTTGACCAAGAAGTCACTTCGCTCGACCAGATTAAAGAAGGATACGACTTGGTTTACAAAAAACTCAAAAACACACTTGGTAAGCAAGGCTTGAAAGAAATTGAAAGTCAGAAAGGAGAAGTTTTCGATGTAGAACTTCACGAAGCAGTAACTCAATTCCCTGCCCCATCGGAAGACATGAAAGGCAAAGTGATTGACCAAATCGAAAAAGGCTATATGTTGGGCGAAAAAGTGGTCAGATTTACCAAAGTGGTAGTTGGAAATTAAAAACGAAGCGGTAAATCTGAAAAAGAGTTTAAGAAGAAACGATTATGGCAAAGAGAGATTATTACGAAATATTAGGTGTGGCTAAAGGAGCCGAGAAGACCGAAATCAAAAAGGCTTATCGGAAAATTGCCATCAAATTCCACCCAGACAAAAATCCTGGGGACAATGCAGCTGAAGAGAAATTCAAAGAAGCAGCCGAAGCTTACGAAGTGCTAAGTAGCGATGAAAAACGCCAAAAGTATGACCGATTCGGGCATCAGGGCGTAGATGGCAACTTTGGTGGTGGAGGAATGAACATGGATGATATCTTCTCTACTTTCGGAGATATTTTCGGTGGTGGCGGACAACAAGGTGGCGGTGGTTTTGGCGACTTCTTCGGCAGACGTGGCGGACAGCAAGGTGGCGGAAGACGCATGAAGAAAGGTTCAAACCTTCGTATTAAACTCAAATTGACGCTCCAAGAAATTAGCAATGGAGTTGAGAAAAAAATCAAGGTAAAGCGCTACGTAGAATGTGATACTTGTACAGGAAGTGGCGCACAAGATGGAACTGCATTAGACACTTGTGGCAGTTGCCAAGGTTCTGGTCAGGTTCGGAAAGTAGTGAACACAATGCTTGGGCAAATGGTAACGACCAACACTTGTCCTACTTGTGATGGAGAAGGAAAAGTGGTTACTTCAAAATGTAAAAAGTGCGGTGGAGAAGGCAGAGTGTATCGTGAAGAGGTAATTCCAATCAACATTCCCGCAGGTGTGCATGATGGCGTGCAATTATCAATGTCGGGCAAAGGAAACTCGCCCAAGCGTGGTGGAATCCCTGGAGACTTGCTGATTGTGATTGAGGAGGAAGAGCACAAGGAACTAAAGCGTGAAGGACACAATGTTCATTACGATTTACACATTAGTTTCCCAGAAGCAGCAATGGGAACAAGCGTGGAAGTACCAACCATTAATGGAAGAGTAAAAATCAAAATTGAGCCCGGAACGCAAAGTGGGAAAATTCTCAGACTGCGGGGAAAAGGGATTAAAGAGATAAACGGATTTGGAACTGGAGACCAACTGATTCATGTCAATATTTGGACTCCGAAGAAATTGACTTCCGAAGAAGAAGCTATATTGGAAAATTTAAAAACATCTCCTAATTTCATTCCCAATCCAAGCAAGAAAGACAAAACTTTCATGGACAGAATGAAAGAGTTTTTTGAGTAGAGACATACTCTAATTATATAAAACCCCTACTTCAAATTAAATTTGAAGTAGGGGTTTTATATTTCAGGCAGTTTAGTCAAACTAAAAGAACTCTCAATTAAACCAACTCTTTCCCAAAACAAATACTATTTTCTACGTTCAAATATTGCCCATAGCTGGGAATAATGTCATAATCCGCACTTTTGTAGAGTGCAACCGCTTCAATCTGTCTAGTTCCTGTTTCAAGAACACATTTTTTTAATCCTAATTCTTTTGTCCAACTTTCCAACTCGGCAAGTACACTTTTGGCAATTCCCTTTCCTCGGTTTTCAGGCGAGACAAACATGCGTTTTACTTCCATCGTTTCGGAATCAAACTTTCGGATTGCGCCACAAGCCACCGCTTTCCCATTATCATAGCCAATCAAAACATATTTGATTTTATCTAACTTGTTGAATTGATTATAGAAATCATGTTCATCGCCATCGGTAATTGCCAAATAGGCATCCAATTGCTTAATAAGTGCTATGAAATCTACGTTTTTGGAAGTGGTGCGAAGGTATTCTATCAAATCAGTAGGAGTTTTTGAAATCGTAATTTTATTGGGTAGCCGAAATAGTTCAAGTTCTATCTTCAAAGAGTTAGGTTGTGGTGTTTACAAGACCTTTTCTTCATCCTCACATCAACAAATCTCCACATCATCAAATTATTTACTTCTCTTTGAATTGGTTAATCATTCTGGTTAGCACTTTTTGGATTTCCAAAGTTGGAAAAAAATCGTAGAGCATAATGTGCATTTCATAATTTAGAGCAAGAGAAAGGTCTAAATATTCAAGCGCAGTTTTGTAATCTCCAGCCAATAAATTGTAGGCACACATTCGATAATTCAACTCTGCATTATCGGGGATTTCTTCTAAGCCTTCTTTTATGATTGCAATTGCATTTGCTAAATCTCCTTCTTTATGGTAGGCATTTGCCCATTTTACCCAAATTTCTGGCGTGAAATTCAGAATGCTCGCTGCTTTCTCAAAAGCATCTTGTGTGGCTTGCCAATTTCCTAGTTGGTGTTCCGCTTCTGCCAATCCGACCCAATAATGTTGTACATAGCTCGCAATTTGAGTCGCTTTCTTGTAGAAATGGACTGATTCCAGCCACTTTTCCTTTTCATAAAGACAAACTGCCATTCCGAAGTACGCTTCGTCAGATTGCTCATCTAATTCACTTGCCTTTTTATAGTATTTTAGTGCCGTTCCAAAATCTGCCTGTTTCTCTTTAGTTGCTCCAATATGGCAATAAATATAAGCGCTTTCTCCAGCCAAATCTAGCGTAAACAAATAGGCTTCATAGGCTTTTTCAAACTCACCCAAATTCATATAACTGTGCGCCAAATTCAACTGTGCCTTATCGAAATCATCGTTGATTGCCACGGCATATTCCAAATCATGCACGGCCTTTTTGAAATCATTCTGTTGGGCACGAACCAAACCCAAATAATACCAAGCATAAGCATCGAAAGGATCTTTGTCAATTCTTTTCTGGAAATAGCGCACGCAAACAGGCATTTTATTGCTGACTTCAGCGCAATGAATGAGTTCAATAATCGCCTCTTCATGGACTGGATTTTCCTCTAAAGCGAATCTGAAATGGGAAATCGCATTTTTATGCTGTTCCAAATACTCATAAGCCATTCCAATTTGAAACTGGACTTCCGAAATATCATCTGAGAATCGAAGTGTCTTTTTCAAACATTCAATTCCAGCTTCAAACTTTCCTGTGGCAATCAATAATTTGCCTTTCATTCGGAGTAAATCCGCATCATTTGGGTACAGGTTCTCAATATCAGAGATAATTCCAAGTGCCTTGTCAGCTTTGCCCAAAAGAGCATAAGTCTGTGCTTTTTGAATTTTTAGTTCCAAAGAGAATGGATTTTGTTCCACTCCCATTTTAGCCACTCTCAAAGCCTTGCTCAAGTTTTTGGCTTGGATGAAATGCTGAATGAGTCGATTATAGGTTTCAGGGCTGAAAAAAGGATTCTCCCCCGCTTTCAGGCGAGCATCCAACTCTTCCAAGCTTCTTTCTAAGAAATCTCCATCTGAATAATCGAAATCTAACATGTATTAGTATTGAGTAGTAAGTATTGTGTAGCAAAACAAAAAATAATTCATATCCGAGATTTTAGCCTTGCCAACTTATTCAAATATAATATTTCCCAATCGCTTTCTAAAATCAATTTGGGAATCAGACATATTTAGGAATCTCCAACCAATAAAAAAAGTGGACTTGCCAAACTGACAAATCCACTTTTTTTTAAACTATTTTTCAATGCTTTTTAAGCCTTCTCGTTTTTCTGTTCTGTGGAGTTGGTCGCATTCACACCTTCGTCAATCTCTTTTTTGATTTCCTTAGTTGCATCTTTAAACTCACGAATTCCTTTACCCATTCCTCGTGCCAATTCTGGAATCTTCTTCGCTCCGAAAAGCAACAAAACCACCAAAAGAATAATGAATACTTCTGGCCCACCTGGCATACCGAATAACAATATTGAATCTAACATATTGGTAATTTTAAAATGAAATAAGCACGTTGTGCTATTTATTGTTTTATACTTGTGTCTAAACGAGACTATTACAAACTCGAAATAAGAAACTATTTAATTCATACTACTTATTCTTTGTGGTTTGAGATGAAAAAATACAAAAGGTTTAATTTCTATGCGGGTTTCCATCTCCACAATCCATTGCCAAAGATAAATAGTAATTGAGAGAAACAAGATTTGTCGGCAGATTTGTTGATTCTCATTTACTAAGTTCATTCAGTATAACTCCTAGAGTATAGCCAACTGTATCTTGTATATGCTCATACTTTGTCAAAGCAGTAGTGTATCTCTGTCTGTAATCTTGCGGATATTGTTCTAAAATAGCAAACTCAGCATATTTTTTACTTGTAGAAAAAATGATTGTTTCTCCATTTTGACGATAAGTCCCTTTTATTTCATTTACTACAAAACAAGTGGTTTTCTCTATAAATGTGCTGTCTTCTTTCAGTTTTAGAGTTGTAAAGCAGTTAGCAACACCTTCTCGTTCAGCAACTAGCAAATTTTTGCTTTCAAATTTTTCGAAGTCTATGAGTCCATAAGGCTTATAGTAAATCAAAACCAAGACAATAAGAAGTATAGTGAAGGAAAATAATCGTTTTTTATCTATGAAACCCTCCTCTATAAAGTAATAAAGTTCTCTTAATCCAAGAAAGACCAGAATGAAGAAAAGTAAAAGCATCAGAGCAAATAATGGGAATGCTAAAATCCCAATTTTCGACTCCCAGAAATATCTTGTGTTCACTACAAGGAAAAATCCTAATGCAATAAAGACTTTCTTGCTTTTCATTTTCTATTATTGAATTTATTTCTTAATTCTATTCAAACTCTTTCTCAATCCACAACCAGCTGAAAATCAACTTGTCTTGTGGTTAAATTCGCTTTTTTGACAATAATTTCAATCATATCGCCTATTCGGAGAACTTTACCGTAGTTATGTCCAATCACTCGCATTTTCTCTGCATCGTATTGGTAATAATCTCCTTCAATATCGGAGATTCTAATCATTCCCTCGGTGCGAGTTTCGGAAAGCTCCACGTACATTCCCCATTCGGTTGTGCCCGTAATCATTCCGTGCATCTGCTTGCCAATGAAGCTTTGCATATATTCCACCTGCTTGTATTTGATAGAAGCTCGTTCCGCATCGGCCGCACGCTTCTCCATCACAGATGAATGCTTACATTTTGTCTCCTCATTTTCCTTATTCAACGGTTTTCCGTGGTCTAAGTAATGTTGAAGCATTCTGTGCGCCATCATATCAGGATATCTCCTAATTGGCGAAGTGAAGTGCGAATAATGCGCAAATCCCAATCCGTAATGCCCAATTGCTTCTGTGGTATATCTTGCTTTTGACATGGTTCGGATTGCCTGACTTTCAATAATATTTTGCTCAGGTTTTCCTGCTAATTCTTCTGCCAACTTATTCAAAGCCTCAGGCAGTTTTTTTACATTCAAAGGAATATCGTAACCAAAACGCTTGGCAAAAAGCGAGAATTCCGCCACTCTTTCTGGGTCAGGGTCTTCGTGTGCTCTATAAACCATCGTGTTTCTTGGCGTAGATTCTTTCTGATGATAGACAAATTCTGCCACGTTCTTGTTAGCAAGTAACATGAATTCCTCAATCATTTTATGCGCATCTTTCCGCTCTTTCGGGAACATTCCCAAAGGCGTTTTCCCATCGTCATCCAATTGGAAAACAAATTCCACCGACTCGAAAGAAACTGCACCATGTTCAAATCTGCGTTTCTTGAACTTTTTAGCAAGCTCATTCATCGTAACAATTTCATCGGCATATTCGCCTTCTCCAGACTCAATTCGTTCTTGCGCTTCTTCGTAAGTGAATCTGCGGTCAGAATAAATTACTGTCCTGCCAAACCATTTATTATGAATTCCCGCTTGCTCATCAATCTCGAAAACGACTGAAAAAGTCAATTTCTCCTCATTTGGTCGGAGTGAGCACAATCCATTCGAAAGCTTTTCGGGCAACATCGGAATTGTTCTGTCCACCAAATAAACCGAAGTGGCACGTTCTAGGGCTTCCGCTTCCAGAGCTGTGTCAGGTTTCACATAGTGAGTTACATCGGCAATGTGAACGCCAATTTCCCAATTTCCATTATCCAGTTTTCGGATGGAGAGCGCATCATCAAAATCCTTCGCATTGAACGGGTCAATTGTGAAAGTGGTAATGTCTCGCATATCTCTACGCTTGGCAATTTCTTGTTTGGAGATTTCCACAGGGATTTTCTCCGCTTCGGCTTCCAATTCGCGAGGGAACTCGAAAGGCAAATCATACTCGAACATAATCGAGTGAATCTCCGTATCGTGGTCGCCCGCTTTGCCCAGTACTTTGCTTATTTTCCCTGTTGGATTTTTCGCTTTCCCATCCCATTTGGTAATATCTACTACCACTTTTTCGCCATGCTTGGCGCCATTCAGGTGCGGAAGCGGAACGAAAACATCGAAGTGCATTTTGCGGTCAGTTACATCTACGAAAGCAAACCGTGGAGAAATTTCGATTGTACCTGCAAAAGAACGTTTGGAATGCTCCAACACCTCTACCACTTCGCCTTCTTGTCTGCGTTTTCTTCCACTTGTGATGGTTTTTACGCTTACTTTATCGCCATGCAAGGCGTTTTTCATATTTCGGGAATTGACCCAAATATCGCTGTAAGGCTCTCCAATTACCACAAATCCATATTCTGAATTTACATAATCGACTGTTCCTTCCAGCAAGGAAGTATCTACAACTGCTTGGTAAAATTTAGCGTCAACCCTTTCAATTTGGTTGGAATCAACTAAGCCAGTCAGTACTTTCTGAATGGCATTCTTTTCGCCCAAACTCGTGATTCCCAATACGGAAGCAATTTGTTTGAAACTCACTCGCTTTCTTGGGTTTTTGCGCATCAAATTTAGTATTTGGTCTTTCGCAGAACCCATATCTTTGATTGATTTCTTTTTGCGTGATTTGTTCTTTGTTAGTTTGTTTTTCTTTTTAGTCATGTTTTTAAAATTGTGCAATTCCAATTTGGGAAACTCCCAATTCAATTGCTGAAAAATATTTTTTTTGATGTATGATGTACAAATTACGATGTACGATTTGTTGTAACTTAATTGCCAATCGATTGTGCTTGTTTGTCATTCTGAGCCTGCGAAGAATCTATTTGCTCATCCTGAAAAAAAACTTCTATAAGGATTTAGCATTTTCCTTAAAGTTCAAAACTGTTTAGCAATCAGAAAGTTCTGTCTCCAGACAAAACCTTTGCTTTGCGCAAACAAGATACACGAAATTTGCTTGCCATTTCAACGGCAGGCTTTAACTCAATATGAATTTTGAAGACAACTTGCTGAACTATAAACCTAAATCC
>JBLIFI010000067.1:0-14166 GCA_047633715.1 Flammeovirgaceae bacterium | reverse complement strand
GAAAATGACTTTAGAAGAAATAAAGACTTTGCTGAATGAATTTGTAAAACAACATAACCTTCAGCAAAAAGCGTTAGATAGTTGTGAGGAGTGCATGGTCAATTCCATGGAAGAAGATGCGGACGTACTTGGTGGATTTTCTAGAAATGAAGTGATTACGAGCTTCATAAGTCATAAATTGATATTTGAACATTGTCTTTATCACACTCCATTTGTAAAGACCAAAATAGGAATTTATAAAAAAGAAGAAGATGACGGTTACCTTGCCAAACACTATTGATAGGGGCATTTACATTGTGAAAGTGGAGAATGCGAAAGGTGTGGCAACGAAGAAGTTGTATTTAGAGAAATAGAATTACAAATCAACCGTAGGGACGTTGCGTGCAACGTCCCTACAATAAATTAGAACCTTGATTTTTTGGATTAGAGGGATTTGCCTTGATTTTCTGGCGAGAGAGATAGCGCAAGTGTCAACTTGTGCTTTTGTTACTGAAAACAGCATTCGCTGTCTTTACATTTTCAAACAGGTGTTGCAATGCAACATTTCTACAATTAAAACAGAATGAAAAAAATATACCTAACCCTTACTTTGCTACTTGGCTTCGGTTTCCTCTCTGCCCAAGACAGTAAGAATTACAAAGCAAACATGCCCGACTATTCGGCAAAGGCAATTGACCCAATTCCATTCGCCCCACCACCAAATCCAATCCCCATTGATGGCGGAGTTGGATTTCTGATTGCTGCAGGAGTTGGTTATGGGCTGAAAAGAATGAAAACTAGAAAATGAATAAAAGCGAGCCAATTGGCTCACTTTTATTATTAACAAGTGTAATTATCGACAAATGAATTAAATTTTATTCTATTTTCGGAATAATGGCTCTTCTTAAGTAGTTAAGTCTGTAAAACCCAAACTCATTAAAATAAAAAAGCATGAAAAAAACTTATCTAAGACTATTTCTGGCAATACTACTAGGGCTAATTGTTAGCGAAGTATTTGCTCAAACTCCTGAAACAGAACCTAATAATTCTTTTACCGATAGTGGTGTTTTAATGGTAAATGCTAACATGATTACAACAATCACAGGGAATGTAAATCCCTCGGGAGATGAAGGTGATGGATGGCACCTACCTGATGGAGTTGCTGGTTCATTTACAGCCACATGGTCGGATGCTGTTAATGTCAGTATAGGAGCCTTTAGTGATCCGAGTAGAATTACAAATATAAATGGCGCTAGCCTTACTAGTGGCGTGTCATTTATACTGCCAGCAGGTTTCTATTCAATACTTATTAATGGAGCTAGTAGTAGTACTTCATATTCAGTTATTTTATCGGTTCCAGCGGTTCCTACTATCACTACCACCTGGAGTGGTTCTTGGGACAATGGGGTTCCTACTTCGTCTACTAATGCCATAATAAATTCAGTCTACGATATTGCTGTAGAAGGTGATATAACTTGCGCATATTTAATTTATAACGCTCCAATTATCGCAACAACCTCCACAAGCAGTATTACACTTACTGGAGATTTAAGTATGAATATTGGGATTGGCGCTCTCACAGGTGGTACGCTTACTTTTAATGGTACATCTAGCCAAACAGTCAACAATGGTGCATTTACTGTCGATAATTTAATAATAAACAACACAGCAGGTGTAACACTCAATACCACGGTCAATGTAAAAGGAGCTTTGACTCTTACCGCTGGCACATTGGCGAGTGGCGGAAACCTCACTCTAAAATCTTCAGGGGCAAGTGCTGGAAACACAGCTACGGTTGATTTTTCGGGTTCAGGCTCTGTGAGTGGAAATGTGAATGTAGAACGATTCTTGGATGGCGGAACGCAGGCAGGTTACCGATATATTGCGACTAATGTAGCAAGTCAACTCATTTCCAATGTGAATGACGATGTTACTTTGGTTGGAGTGGGCACAACTTTCAGCCCGGGCTCAGGTTCGGGCTACACTTGGAATACGACTTCGCCTTATCCAAATGCTTTTTTCTATAACCAAAGTCTTGTTTCGGGAGGAACGGCAGGCGCAGGTTCTTTAAGTGGAACATCTCTGAATGACGCACAATTCGGTTGGGAAACACCTGCGGGAATGGCTTCTTTGTCCGTAGGTTCAGGAATGGCGCTCCGAATTGGAGGCGCAGATGCTACTATTGGCTTCACAGGTACTTTGCAAACTGCTGATGTAGCACTCACACTTAATCATGGCGGACAGACCAACTCTGGCTGGGCATTGCTCGGAAATCCGTTTGCTGCCACACTAGATTGGGATGCAGTTCACACGGCAAGCGATTTTAGCAATTTAGCATCTGATGCCACAATCTATCTACTTGATGCAAATGGCTCATATACAGGAATTTACGGAACGTATAATCCGTCCACAAATGCAGAAGTAGGCGCAACGAAAGACATTGCCTCTGGTCAGGCATTCTTTGTGGAAGCCTCTTCGGGAGGTGGAAGCGTAACCATGAAAACCTCGCACACCATTACCGCAGATGCCCAATTCTTCAAAACCAAAGCAACCGATTGGCAAGGAGAGCTTAGAATGAAACTAGCAGATGCCAATGGCAATGAAGATGAATTACTCCTCTATTTCCTAGAAGGAGCAGATGAAACAAAAGGACTTGGCGATGCACCCAAATTCTTTGAGCAGACAGACGGTTTTCCCAAACTGGCAAGTCAGGCTTATGGACAGGATTTAGTGATGGATTGCCGTCAGCCAGTCGGCTCGGAAACGCAAACATTCGACTTGGCTCTGAAAGCAGGAAAGGCTGGAGCTTATACATTGAAAGCTGCTGAAATCGCCCAATTCCGATTAGGAACGGAAATTATGCTGGAAGACTTGAAAGAAGGAATGTTGATTGACTTGAACCAAGTTTCTGAATATGCTTTCGACTTGGCAAAAGATGAGTTGGTAGAAAATCGCTTCAAAATCCATCTGAAAAATGACAGAGTTACTTCCATTGCCGATGATTTGGCGGAAAGAGGAGTTTCGATTTTCTCCACGCAGAATCAGGTAAGAATTCAATTTGCAGATTTGGTATCGGCAAAGGCGCAAATCTCTATTTTCGATTTACAAGGAAGACTGATTCTATCCAAATCCAACCAAAGCAAACTCCAAGCAGACTTTGAGTTGCCAAACACTATTGATAGGGGCATTTACATTGTGAAAGTGGAGAATGCGAAAGGTGTGGCAATTAGGAAATTATATGTGGATTAATTCAATTCATGTTAGACATTCCATGTTTTCAAAACATGGAATGTCTGGCTACTCAACTAATCAAAACCATCATGAAAAAGATATACCTAACATTTACCTTACTGCTTGGCTTCGGTTTCCTCTCTGCCCAAGACAGTAAGAACTACCAACCGAATTTGCCCGACTATTCGGCAAAGAAAATTGACTCGATTCCCTTCGCACCACCACCACCACCAAACCCAATTCCGATTGATGGTGGAGTTGGGTTTCTGATTGTTGCGGGAGTTGGTTATGGGTTGAAAAGGATGAGGAAGAAGTAAATAGGTTCTAAATTTAGAAGAGTCGTTCCGCAATGGAACGACTCTTCTTTTGAGCTAGAATACATATTTATCCACACTATTTCACATAAATAGTCTTACGATTCACGAACTCCATCATGCCATCTTTCGCAAGTTCACGCCCATAGCCCGAACTTTTCTCGCCTCCAAAAGGAAGCCTCGGGTCAGACTTTACCAATTCGTTGATAAAATAAGCACCATCACTCACCAATTCAGACATGGAAAGTGCTTTTTCTATATTGGTAGTACAAACTGTTACGCCTAAACCGTATTTCGATTGTTCAGAAAGCGCAAAAGCTTCTTCTATGGTTTTTGCCTTTATCATGGCAGCCAAAGGTCCAAAAGTTTCCTCATCGAAGGCAGGCATTCCTGGCTTTACATTCCCAAGCACCGTTGGTTCATGGTAGCAATTATCTTGTTTTCCACCCAGTAAAAGCTCTGCTCCTTTTTTGACGGATTGAGTTACCTGTTTTTGGAGTTGGTCGGCAAGGTCTTTTCTGGCTAGCGTTCCTACTTTTGTATCTTCTGCAATCGGGTCGGCAGATTTAAGTTCTTTGACTGCTTTTGTGAATTTTGTTACAAACTCATCATAAATACCTTCTAAAAGGATAAAGCGTTTAGCGGCAATGCAACTTTGACCACAATTCATCATTCTGGCAGTAACGGCAGTTTTTACCGCTTTATCAATGTCGGCATCTTCCCAAACGATAAAGGCATTGTTGCCACCTAATTCCAACAAGCTTTTTTTGATATATTTCCCAGCTATTTGGGCAACTGCCGAACCCGCTCCTTCACTTCCTGTGAGAGTTATAGCTTTTACAGTATCATGAGCGATAATACTTTCTGTTTTATCGTGGTGAATAATCATGTTTTGGAAAACACCCTCTGGGAAACCTGCTTTCGTGAAAACCTCTTCAATTTTAATCGCACTTCCGAATACATTGGGCGCATGTTTCAAAATACCTGTATTTCCAGCCATTAAAGTAGGAGCAGCAAATCTGAAAACTTGCCAAAAAGGGAAGTTCCAAGGCATAATTGCGAAAACAGTTCCAATAGGATGATGTTGTACAAAGCTTTTAGAAGCATCTGTCTCTATGATTTCATCTGCCAAAAAAGTAGCTGCATTTTCAGCGTAATAATCGCAAACTAAAGCGCATTTTTTGACCTCTCCTCGTGACTCGTTGATAGGTTTTCCCATTTCAAGAGTAATCATTTCGGCATATTCCTCTACATTGTCACGCAATACTTGCCCTGCTGAATACATCAATTTTGCGCGCTCTTCTAAAGGTACTTTGCGCCATTTGGCAAATGCTTCAGCTGATTTATTGAGCATCGCAGTAGTTTCTGCCTCTGTTTGTGCTGTGTATTGACCTACTAATTCGTTATTGTAAGGATTTATACTTTTGAATTCCATGTATTTGCGTTTAGGTGTTTTGAGGTCTTCTATCACTAATAATCCTTGAGCATTTTCTGATAATGTTGGTATCTGCCCGATATACTTGTGAAATCATTTGTGGTAGTCTGATGCATATTCCCTCGAATATTTTCACTTTCTGATTTGGTTTGTGCTATTGATTCATTGTATTCAATCTGGTATTCTCCTTCTTGGAAATCATCGAAAGTTTGCTGTATGTATTTATTCGGCCAATGTAATTCCATCATACTTTCAGATGGTTTGTAGATGGCTGTGTAGAGCGTTCCAAATCCCTCAGCAAATTTAGTGTTGTAAAGTGGTGGTTCGAGAAACGTTCTTAAAATTGACTTTGCACTCATTCCTTTTTCCGAAAGTATACGTTGAAGAAACTCAGCACGCTCAATAGTTTGATTGAAAGCAACATTTTCAGACCAATCTATTTTATCCTGATGATTGGTTGTATAGGCAGCGTCAGTAACAACTGGCGTAATGTCAGGAGCCAGCTGAACGGTTTTGTAAACGCCACTTTTATCAACCACAGTTACATTATAAGCCATGTGCGAGGGAACGCGACATAAAACTTCTACTGCTTCATTTACATTGCTGCAAAACTCCAAGATATAGCGTAGTATAAATGGGATTCCGAAACCCACTCCAACCAACCTTCTGCCTCCAAAAGTATGGGAAACAACTAGTCCATCTTCACTCATTCCATCCAGCACGCCTATTAAACTGTCTCCAACCGCCATTACTTTTTTACCGTTCCACGCAGTTTGCAAGATTGTACCTTCCATCAGGCTAGGATGGTAATCATAATTACGAATTAGGTTTGGATTGACAGCAGACAAGACCAGTTGCGAACAGCCATTCATGTACTCAGGAGGTTGAAAGCCTGTCAAAAATCGTTGAGCCACAGGATTATCGCCCACCAATTCACATAATTGGTTATAGACAGGAATCATCTCTGGCATGTATTCCCGAAGCGCACTTACAGATGTTTCTAAGCTTGGAAAGTATTCATATGATTTTGTATTTAGCCATTGATTGTAAGCAGGCCAATGTCTTTCAAATAGCTTTTGCCATTTTAGCCCTGGTGTTGTTGGCTCATCAATAGAGTTAAAATGAATTTGCATTAGTTGGTTTTTGTGGCATACTGAATAATCTGATTTTCAGTATATTAACTTATTCGTCTATGCTTATGTTCTTCACTTTGAAGACTGATGTTACACAACTATTTAGTTTCTGAATCAAATTCCGCAACATGAGTTAGTCTCAATAAGATTGCAAATATACTAAGCCATAGATGTAATCCATAAAGTTTATGTGTTAGCAAACCTCTAAGTAGTCTATCTTAAATAAGTTTCTATTTCAAATTTTAACAGGCTTATTTATAGATAATTACAGAAATAATAAATAGCACAACGTGCTTAAAATACCAATCAGACCATAGGCTGGATACTATATAAATATCCAGCCTATGGTCTGATTAATGCTATATTTCAGGCGACTATTATTTAGTCAAACTGCCTGTCAGTACAAGCTGTTGTTCTCTTTTATCCTCCACGATTTGTGAAACATATTGACCTTGAATAGCCTTTATCCAGCTTTTAGCTCGTGGTGTCAGCTTGAAATCATCTGTCATCATTCTGCCTCGTGCTACTAAAATTCCCATGTCGGCACCTTCATACAAATAATCTCCTTTGGTTGAGATTCGCAAGAAAAATGCCTCCTTATCGGTTTCTACAGCTCTACGGTGTGTATCCATACGGTTGAATTTGATATGTCCGTTATCAAACATATGCCAAATTCCCGCATCAGGAGCTTCCGAAATGTACTCGATAGTATCTTCAGTATGTTTTACGATGAGCTGACTCCAGCTATCAATATTTTCTTGCTTGCCCCATCGTGCATTCAAAGCATTTACGCTTAATTCATAATCTACATCCATCCACTCCAAAATGTGGAATAAATATAATGGCGCATCTGCCAAGGCAAAAACTGCGTGATTGGTAATGGAACTTGCGCCTGTTACCCTTGGGTTGAGTTCTCCCAAATACACTTCGCCATTATCTTGATCTATGAGGAAATCGAGTTCAAAATAACCTTTGTAGCCTTCTTCTCTCAATTGATTTCCGAAAAGCTGTGTATATTTTCTCGTTTTCTGCCTGATAGCAGGTGTAAATGCATCAGGGTAAATTTCGTTTCCGCACCAACCGCCTTTGTAAGGAGTTAGTTCTTTGAACCCTACTAATTCGGTCATTAATGGAGCTACAATCGTTCCATGGCGTGTTACACAAGCTTCAATAGCTGAGCCACGGCAATTGATGCGCTTCATGATTTTTACCTCATCTTCTTTGACAATGTCAGCCGCATGTTTGTTATACTCGACTTCATTAGAGATGAAAAATGTAGTATGACCAGAATCTCCAAAAGGAGTTTGAATTACCAAATCAGTTCCTAATTCTTTGGAAATTTCTTGCAAATGCTTGTAATTTTTCACTCCTGATAATACATAAGGAACACAAGGAACGCCCGCTCTTTCGGCAATTCGGTTTGTGTTTACCTTATTGTCCATGAAAGTACGCATTTTGGCACTCGGGAAGATGGTTTCAAGCCCTAGTTTTTTCGCCAGTTTCTCTGTTTTCTCATCAAACATTAAGAAAAGAGCCTTGCCTGCTTTGCCACCTTTTTTCCTAGTCTGAATGAATTGCTGTACTTCTGGGTGCTGGAGGAGGTAATTATTGATATCTTCTATGCCCGTAAACTCATCGTGAGGCATTTCCTCTTGCGGAGAGAACACGTTTGGGTGGAGTCCGTTGAAACATTCTATGTATGAAATGAATTTAAAACCTTTAATCCATTCATCGGCTCCCAAAAGGTTGAAATTGGTGGCACTTATGAAATAAATAGGCGTTTCATTCTTATAGAAGAAGCGTCTGATATCTGGTATTCCGTTTAATTTAGATTGCTTTACTTTTTTACTCATAGTTCTTATGTTGATTATTGGAAATTAATTACTTTTTATTGATTGTTATTCTGTTTTATTGGGCGACTTCTTGCTTCTTCTTGGCCATACCCATTGCACCCATTGCCGTAGCTGTTTTTTGCCTGTTCAGCACAGATTCTTTGAAAACACGAAGTCCAAGATCGGCTCTGTACCCGTGTATTTCTTTCACGTCTAAGGCAATCATAAAGCGGATAATCTCTTTACTGACCACTTGCCCAGGTACTAAAACTGGGAAACCTGGCGGGTAAGGGATCACAAAGGAGGAAGCCACCATTTCCCGACCTTCTTCTATGGCTTTTTGGCAATCTAGCTGTGAGATATACTCACAATTATTTTCGTCATAAGCAAGGAAAAAAGCATCTCTCATATTTCCACCTGGCACGCCTGGCACAGCTAAAAAAGAAGAATGGAAGTGGCTGAAATCTGGAAGAGGTGGAACGTCTTCTGTCAATGACTTTATTCTTTCCTCGGCTATTTCGGTTTCCCTTTGGTTACGAGAAGCTGCTTCTTCGTCAAGTTGTGAGGCAATTTTAAGTAACACCTTAGTCAAATAAGCCACACTACCTCTTGTGGTGCCAATGTTGGTCATGAAAAGTACCGTATTCCGAGAAGTTTTATTGATTTGGATATTGAATTGATCCATCAAGTATTTATTCTTGAAAGTGTCTCCATCCACCCCAGTTCTGCCAATAAAAAGAGTTATTTTGGTTGGATCAAGCATGAATTCATCTTGTTCCCAAGCCTGCTCCATTCTGTTCCATCCCGTAGTTGAGTCATAATATTCACTCAATCCACTTTCCCTATATTTGTCAGGAATGAAATCTTTGACGGTAAGCACATCAAAATATTTACTCAATTGAGGATTGTCAATTACCTTGGCTCTCAGTACCATTGCCATCTCAATGCTTTTCTCCACCATTTCGTAGCCTTCAAACTGGGTTTGCCTTCTGCCCACATCTAGCGAAGCAAGCATTTGGTAGTTTGGAGAAGTAGAAGTATGCGTCATGTATGCCTCTAAGAAGGTAGTTTCAGACTTTCTTCTGAAATCTTCATCCCAAATATGAATCATGGAGCCTTGACGGAAACTACTCAGCGTTTTATGCGTACTTTGCGTGGCATAAACCCTTATTTTCACCAAGTCAGGATTAGGCATTTGGGGTAAATCTCCCTCTTTGAGTTTCTTTATATGCGCCTGATAAGTTTTCTTATAGTCTGCACTTTGGTATTTATCATACAATTTGCGGGCATTGAACATGCCAGTTCTTTGCTTATAGGTATAGGTAAATCCTGCAAAGGCAAACCAAGCTTCATCCCACAGGAAAATCATATCTGGTTTGATGGCAAGTACTCGCTCCATTACTCGCTCTACGTTGTAAACCAATCCATCAAAAGTGCAATTAGTCAGTAAAAGCATTTTGACCTTGTCTAAACGTCCTGCCGCTTTTAACACCATCATTTTTTCAATGATTTGTTCGAGCGGAACAGCGCCATACATGGAGTATTCTTCAATAGGATAAGAATCCAGATAGACTGGATGCGCCCCAGAAAGTATTAATCCATAATGATGCGACTTATGACAATCTCGATCAATCAGAACCAAATCGCCTGGTTGCACAACAGCTTGCATCACTATTTTATTGGCAGTAGAAGTGCCATTTGTCACAAAATAGGTGCGTTGCGCTCCATAAGCCACAGCAGCCATTTCTTGCGCCTGTTTCAACGGCCCAGTAGGTTGCAATAAAGAATCTAAGCCACCACTTGTAGAAGATGTTTCTGCCAAAAACATATTTCTGCCATAGAAATCTCCAAAATCTTTAATCCAACGAGATTTAAAAACTGAGTTACCTCTGGAAATAGGCATGGCATGAAAAACACCCGTTGGCTTTTGGCTATATTCCATCAAAGCAGTAAAAAATGGTGTCTTATACCGCTCTCTTACACCTCTAAGAATTGCCAAGTGCAATTCTTGCAAGTCTTCTTTGCCGTAATAAATCCTTCTGAACACCTCAAGGGTGCTGTCTTTCAAATTATTGAGAGCAGTATCTGTGACATAATAAGTGTCAAGCTCAGGTCTGAATTGCCTAATAGCCCTTCCTAATATAGGACCCAAATCAGCTTCTGGAGTATCTTCAAAATCAATATTAAATATATTTTGAAGATACGGCTTGATTAATGGCGATATATTGGACGTTTTGTACTTTGGGGCATAGCGAATTACAACTGCCTGAATGTTATGATTGAACAAAAGGGCAATCAACGCATCCTGAAATGAATGCTGTACAGTTACATCATAGGTAAACTGCTCATTAGAATCATGTAATTCTCTAAGCCTATTGAGTAAAAGTGCTTCTTCGGCAGTATTTAAGTCTTGAAGAAAAAGAACCTCGAAATGATTTTTTTTATAATCTATAGGCAATTCGTTTACTTCTTCAAGCTCTAATATATCTGCATCAAGCTCGGAGGGCAAACGGGTAACAGAGGATTTGGAATCGCTAACCAATTCATGGGTTATCCTAGATACTCTATTGGCAAGTGAAGCATATTCACCTCTCGAAAAACCACTAAGTAATCTTTCGATTACATGTCTTCCTGGAAAAGAAAAATATTGCTCAACAGTTTTCAAGGTTTTGAGCAAGTCATATACCTTGATTTTTATTTCATTTTCAATTTCAGAGTCTTTCTTGGAGTGCGATAAGTCGGCACATTCACTTTTGAGTAAATTCCACTGGTCTAGTCTTAATTGTCCTATGCTATAATATGGTGCGCTTACGTTTTTTTTACTTGTGGTCATTGATTATTTTTTTGAATGAAGTGCGAGTTTATTTCCTTCTGTGTCAATGAAAAGAGCGAAAAAACCGACATCCTCACTAATCATTGTTTTAGGCATGACTATGCGCCCGCCTGCGGCTTCTATTCGGTTCAAAACAGCTGTAAGGTCGTTTCCTGCATTCAAATAAACCAAAGAACCAAATTCACTTGGTGTACTTCCCAGACCCATCACAACTGCACCACCAATTCCACTATCTGTAGGGAAAACCGCCATTGAATACCCGTTGGATTCCACGACTTCCATATTGATTTGGTAAATTTGATTATAAAATGCGGTAGCTCGCTGAATGTTAAGTGCAGGTATTTCAAACCAACTTATATAATTCTTTAGCTGTTTATTTAAAGGTCTTGAGGAGGATGACGATCCCATAATAGTTTTTTACGTTTTGAATGAATTTTATCAAAAAAATATAAGAGATGCTGGCAGTCTTAGAGAAGGCTTCCAACATCTCTTATTTGATGGTTAACCTATATTACTTTACTCCCTTATAAGTTGCATTGGTTGGAGAAACCTGAAACTCACTTTCTTTCTTTTTGTACTCTGCTAATTTATCTAGCTTAGTGGGTTTAATAAGTGGCCCTAAAGAATCTAAATAGGGAAGTTTTGCTCCTTGTTGGTAAATACTGAAATTGTCAATATGGTCTCTGAAACTTTTTAAAGGTTGCCCAAGACGTAAAACTCCCAACTCTCTACTCCTCTTCACACGCTCTATGTTCAACTCAATCGGGATGATTTCTTCTGTACTTCCTGCTTGGTAAAGCACTCGTCCGTCTGGGCCACACACAATAGAGCGTCCGCTTCCGCCAGTATCCAAACCGTTGACATCAAATAGGTAACATTGATTGACTGTTGCCATTGCTCTGGCGATTGAAAGCTCCACATCTCTGTCAATTGTACCCGTCATAGTCGGGTGTAAAATAACTTCTGCTCCCATGACAGTAAGTGTTCTGATAGTTTCTGGAAACCACATATCATAACAAATACTCAATCCAAATTTGGCTACGCCTGGCACATCGAATACACAAAATCCACTACCGGGAGTTACGCCAACTTCATAAGGATAGAAAGGGAACATTTTGCTGTAACGGCTCACTATCTCACCTTTAGGATTGAATACAGTAGCGGTGTTATATATCTTGTTGTCTCTTTTTTCAAATACAGAGCCTGGAACGAGCCAGATTCCATGCTTCTTTGCCATTTTTTGCATTTCCGCCTCAAATACTCCGCCTTCCAATACTTGTGCCGTGTGCGTAAGTGGACCATAACCACATAATTCACTAAAAACTACCATTTCCACCCAAGGGTAAAGACTCATAGTAATCTCTAATTTTAGCTTCATCATCTCCAAATTAGGATAGGTAGCTGACACCTTCATTTGTATTCCTGCAATTGCGAATGGTCTCATTGTTGTTTTTTGGTTTCTCGTTTAATTTCCTCTTCTAAAATTGTCAATCCCTGATTCAACTGCTCATCTGTAATCACCAATGGGGATAAAATTCTGATTACATTTTTATAAGTACCTGCACTAAGTAAAATCAACCCTCTATTGGCACAGTTTCTTACAATTTTGCCACACAGCTCGCCATCATATTGCTTTGGGTCTTTATTTCTCACGAATTCGATTCCTATCATGGCTCCAATACCTCTTACTTCGCCAATTTCAGGACATTCCTTCTGAATACGATTGAATCGTTTCATAATGATTTTGCCTATTTCTTTGGCTCTTTCATTGAGGTTTAGCTCTTTCATCAACTTAATTGTAGCCAAGGAAGCCACGCAACAGATAGGACTGCCGATGTACGTACCGCCAATAGTTCCTGGAGCGGCTGCATCCATGATTTCTGCTTTTCCGACAACTGCGGCAATAGGCAAACCTGAACCCATAGATTTGGCGTAAGTGCTAATGTCTGGTTGTACCCCATAATGTTGCCAACTCGCCCAATGTCCAGTTCTGCCAAACCCACTTTGCACTTCATCTGCAATGAGCATAATACCGTGCCTGTCACAGAATTTGCGAAGTCCTTCAAAGTATTTCTGTGGCATGGCATAAAAGCCTCCTTCTCCTTGTATCGGCTCAATAATGACTGCCGCCACACTGTTAGGATCAACCAAACTCTTCTCGCTAGACTCTAGCCTCTCAAGCTCCCATTCCACAAATTCATCCAAAGTTTCCCCTTCACTATACCTATAAAAATTAGGAAATGGAAGACGATATACTTCTGGAGCAAATGGGCCACAATCCAACTTGTAGCCAATTTTGCTTGTGAGTGTCATGGCCATCATGGTTCGCCCATGATAAGCTTCTGTAAAACATAAAACTGCCTGTCTTTTAGTTGCTTGGCGGGCTATTTTTATAGCATTTTCTACCGCTTCTGCTCCTGTGCTTACCAGCATGACCTTTGTTTTTTCGCCATGTGGCAAAATCTCGGCTAGTTCTTCGCAAAGTTTAATGTATGGTTCATAAGTAACCACATTGAAACTAGTGTGTAAGTATTTGCCTGCCTGTTCACGTATAGCCTCTACAACTGAGTCAGGGCAATGACCTGCGTTGACTACGCCAATTCCTCCTGCAAAGTCAATCAGCTCGTTGCCATCTTCATCAATTATAATTGCCCCTTTGGCTTCTGTTACGGTGGCGGTATTGAATACGCCCACTCCGTTTGCAACAATGTTCCTCCTTCTCTCTAGAAGGGCTTCTGATTTAGTTACTTTTAGCATTTTAAAATCTCAATAAAATTTACTTACGTGATAAGGAATATAGTTTCATTTTATAGCCTGACGGCTTGTTTTGAAAGTATAATAAGCACTTGAACAGAATTAAACATCATTTAAAACTCTTCAAGTATTTTTGAAGTCAATTCTTGAAGGTTTAAATGTAAGTTCCCCTACTTACTTTGTATATGAGGGCTTATTGATTACAAACTTTTATTACAGAAACTGTAATCCGTTAGAATCTAATAGCTTCAACAATAGTTGAAACGATTCTATTTTTTTGTTCATAAACGTTGGTGTAAATCACACGCTTTCCTAGTGCGATTTAGTATTGGAATACACAACTACCTGAGTATGGGGAGGGCATTGATTGACATCTATGGAGAGATTTGATATCAATCAATAAATTACCTTGATAGGGGGTTAACTATACTAACAAGGTATTTGCTCATCACTTAGAACTAATCCATAGTTCTTTTTCAGAGGGTAATTTAGGTTTCCACCTAATCTAAGAAAATAGGATGAGAACCGTGCAGGAATAAGAGAAAATAAAACTTGAATAAATACAATATTAAAAATCAAATATTATCTTATCTGGATTGCATACTAATCTGTCTTTTCACCAAATCTCTTGCTCTATCATTCTGGGAGGAGTTGC
>JBLIFI010000066.1:0-14202 GCA_047633715.1 Flammeovirgaceae bacterium | reverse complement strand
GCAGTTTATTTTTGAGGCTAGTCTAGGCAAAAATTGCAGTCATAGCACCGCTATGACGAAATTTTTAACGAAGAATAGACCAAAAAGAAACAAGAGAAAAAGTAGCATTTTATTTAATTCCCGTTCCTTAGGATTTTATAAGGACTATTCTCCTTCAATTGCCGACAGGTTGGCGTTACGTGGGAAGAGCCATAAAACACAGCCGTTCTTTGCTTTGGTTTCACTACTTCCAAAATATTCCGAGTCATATTCATGTTTCTTTCTGTAAAATAAAAACTCATTAGGTCAGTATTTTTGGAGATTCCTCTTGGGTAAAAGCCTGATTCTAATTTGAAGATATTCTTTTGAACACCATAAGAATTCACCGTGAAACCCGCCCTTCCTTTTGGCATTTCCACCTCAAACTGTTTCAAGATTCCACTTCTGAAATCATCAAAAGCTTTTTGTATTTCTGTCTCTTTCCAATCTTTTTCAACTCCATCCCAAGCTTCCTGATAATAAGTAGCCAAAGATTGGTCATCTGTTGGGTGGAGATAGCTGATGTTGAGTTTTTGTGCTAATGGGAAAACCAAACACCAATATTCATCTGTATTGTTCTTCTTCGCAAAGCTTTCTACTTTCTTCAAATCTGGGTGGATTTTTCTCAACTTTACCAATGAAGTTTCATCCAATTCTTTTATGTGTTGGAAAATCAAATAGCTCTGATATTGGAAGTTTCCTCTGTCCATAGTGAGTCTAAACCATTTTCGGAGTTTTAATCTTATTTTCAAGTCTTCTTTCTGGTTCAAACTTGCATAGAGTTTGGAGATTTCCTGCTTGGCATTTTTCAGCGAAATTCCTTCTGCACGAGCAATGCTATCCATTTTCAAATAGATATTTTCTCCATAAACACTCTTTACAGAAACAGAATCTTTAGGCTTTCGATATTCTGTGCAAATGGTTTGTGGCTTCCAATCCAACACCATTTCCAATAGCGAATCGTAATTATGCTCTATTCCTTTTGGCACATCGTGGAGCGTTCCGACTACCAAAATTTCCGTTTCTTGGGCAACTATTGGTTGGATTGAGATAAGAAGGAATAGGGAGAATATAATCAGTACTTTTTTCATGACTTTTTTGTTTTTGATGTGTTACAAAAAAGCAGATTTGCAGTAGCAAGCGAAATCAGTTTCCTTCCGAAGCAGAAATAATTGGGGTGGAAGCGGAATTTTACTCCTTCTTATGCAGGTGCGAGAATGGAATGGCATCGGCAATCCGACTCGCACTACTAAACCAATCGTAATAATATTTATTGTAGCATACTACTATACATTTCAAAAAGATGAGACCTCGGCAGCGGTGTCGATGGCGACTCCCAGAATACCCTGCCGAAGGTTGGTTTTAACCCCGTTCAACGTCTGGCAGCACCTACGGACTCTGCCAGCGTTTTACTTTTTGTACAGTAGTATGCTATTGTAGCTCACAAAGTGTTTGTGTACTCCGAAAAGCTAAATTGACTCCACCGCATTCAATATTGGGGAGATTCTTAGTGTCAAAGACTTGCTAAGTTTTAAAAACTTAGCAAGTCTCAGGATTGTGTTAGACTCGTTCAACTCCCCAAGATTGTCAGCGGAATGACTTGAGGAAATAGGCTTGAAGTTTTCATAAGGTGGTTGTCTGACAATTTTTGTGGTTGATGTGTTCCATGAAGTACGAAATAAGGAATAATCATCAATTACAGCCTCCAGATTAGACAACTAATCTGAGCTGTTTTTGACCTCCACAAAAATTATCAGACAACCCATAAAGTTTACTTTCCACTCATCAATTGGCAATTATAAAAATCCAACAAAAAAAGCTTTCTTCTTTCTGCTGTGGGCGCATCTCAAAATGCCGCACACTAAAAAAACATACGCTGGCAGAGGTTGGAAACCCTGCCAGACGTTGGGTTTGTTAGAAATCTGGCATTCATAATGCTCCATTATTTCATTTAAAAAGTGCATTTTAATTTATTATGACAAAATGAGATGCGCCCTTCTGCTGTGATTTTGACTTACATCGACTTTGTAGTTCGAGTTGGATTGTGGATACCATTCCTTTGTCGGATGAAGCCGTAAATTAGGTTCGAGAATGGAATCTCGAACTACTGAAAGTTTATATTGTAAGTACAATAAGAAGACAGAATCGTTTTTAACAATCTGCCAATCTGGCTTGCACAAACCCTTCTATTTCAATAACTTTCAGTTCGATTTTACTGAACACAAACCAACTTCTGACAAGAACCGAATGGAAACAGATAAGAAAATAGAAACCAAGCACATCAATTACATCATTGTGGTTCATGGCATTGGCGACCAGCGAACGAATGAAACCGTGATGCCTGTCATTAACCGTTTTGCAGAAGTTCGGCAAGATGCGCACGAACCGCAGAAACGGGAAGTGGTTACGCTCGGAATGGTGACTTCGCAAACAGGCAGACCAGAAATGATTGGTGGTGAAATGACTTTTTCGCATACTTTCCCATGGTCGGAGTTTGAGAATATTCCCCAAGAACCGTATGCCAAGTTGCCTCCATTTTTGGGCGGTTCCAGTTTCACAGGCGAGAATATCCGCTTTGTGGATATGCATTGGGCAGATATTATGGAGAATGATTTCAAACATGTGGGGCAGAAAGTGGGCGAATGGGCGAAAAGTATTATTGGCAGATTGGAAGTAAAGGCTCGCCCCGATAAGGACGGAAAATCTCGTGTAACTACGTCAGAAGCTTGGGTAATGCCAATTCTCTATCAGTTGGAGGAAACACTCATTTTCCTTGACAATCTACTTTCTGCCAAATTCCCTTTTGTGGAGGATTTGATTTTCAATAAGTTTTTGGGAGATGTTCAGGTTTATGGCGAATACCAACAAATTCGTGGAAAAGCCGTACGCAGGTTTCATAACCTGATGGAGAAAATTGAGCGAGAGCACATTAAGCAATTCAGCTCAGAAAGCATTGATGAGGAAGGAGACAGACGCTATTTCAGTAACTATGAAAATGCGTATGTGAAACCTCGCTACACTATTTTGGCGCATTCGCTCGGTACAGTCATGGCGATGGATGCCCTGCTTTATGCACATACGAGCAAAGAAGTTTATGAGTTCCCTGGCAAATTCTCTAACCTGCCTTTTACAGGTTATGCCAACAAGTATGAGAAAATAAATGAGCACAGCCCGAAGGAAGATTCACATTATTGGTTGCTGAGAAATTGTAAAAACTACCTCGGGGAAAAATGGCTCGACAATGTAGCTTCATTCGTAACGCTTGGTTCGCCAATAGATAAATTCTTGACTATTTGGTGGCAGAATTATGTCTATTTGGGCAAAGACAAAGGTAACTTGTCTAAGCGTGGTGATACTGTAGACCAGATTTTCATGCAGAGACGAGATGGCTCAAAAATCAAGCATTACAACTATTGCGATGAGCAAGACCCCGTTGGGCATCAGCTTGATAAGTTCAAAAGCAAGAAAATATATGAACGAATTTTCGATATAAAGGAAGACATGGTGTTCAACCGCTATGGAACGCCTGGTGTGGCGCATGTAAAATATTGGGAAGATATTGACCTTTTCAAACGAATTATCAGGCTTGTAGTAGATAAAGAGCCTGAAGTTCAGCTAGAAAATTCGGGAGATTTCGATGATTTTGAATACAAGAAAGGAACTTACGGAAAGGTGCTTTTCTTCTCTTACGGCATGTTGCAAATGTTGGGGGTTTCTATTACTACATTTTTCATGATGTGGGGATTTAGTACCAGAAACTGGGAGACTTCGGTTATCGGCTCTTTGGGTTTGGTGGCGAGTTTGTATCTATTGAGGAAATTCATAAAAATTTCCATTTGGTGGCGACAAGTCCTGAAAAGCAAGAATACGTCTGTCAAAACCAAGAACTATGCGCTGGAATGGCAAGCAAAAGTATTCCGAATTTTTATGAAAGCCATGACATTTGTTTTGGTGGTGTTGGATTGGGTTTATATTCCCACACGTTTCCAACTCGTAAATATTAGCGATGCAGACCAAGTCCATTACCTTAACTATTTCCGAGATTTAGTGATTATCGGCTTTGCAGGTTGGATTTTACATTACTTGCTCTACACAAAAAAACGAAGTGGTGGCAAAATAAGTTTATGGAAGTTGGCTGAGATTCGGACTTTTGTTTGGAGTTCGCTCATTGTGGGAGTTGGTATTTATATTTCCATATATCATGGCGCTGATATTCAACTCTTTATGCTAAGTATTATTCCTTTTGAGAACCTTTACAACAATTTCTTTACTATTATTCTGATTTCTACTACACTTATTTGGCTCTATACGGTTGCTTGCCACAGAATTGCACGAGAAACCGTGATTTTGAGGGAGAGACCGAAGGGAAAATAGTCCAAAGTCGTAAGAAAAAAAAGAGTTGTCTGGATTCAAAAAATCCAGACAACTCTTTTTTTATTTGCAAAGTCTAAGACCTATAAATATATTATTACAGAATCCGTCAACTATGGCTTCTAATAACTCAACTTTGGACTATCAATAAGCATACAAGTTTTTAGCTGACGACCAAACTTCCTCTTTGTTGAACTCATCAATATTCAATTCTACACGAAGTGGATTGGGTAATAATACTAATTTGGTTTCTTGATGTGGGTAATCATCCATGTGAACCAAAACACCTTGTTTGTCATCCACAAAATATTTATTTCCTTTCGTGATGTACTGCTTCGCAAAATAATCGGAAGGCTTTTGTACATCGTTGTCTGGGCAAAGTTCATCATGCACATCTAGTAAGATCTCGTGCATTTCCTCTTTGTAGTTAGAATCAAAATCAGATTCTAGTTTTTCCAGTTGTTTGGCAACCGCTTTCTTTTCCAGTTCGGAAGTTGACAATGCCAATTTGTTTTTCAGCAAAACAATTTGTTCGAGCGATTGATTGATTTGTTCAGTTTTCATATTTAGACTTCGTTTATGTGAGAAGTTGTTTCTTAAAACGAAATAATCAATAATTGTGCAGAATAGGAAATTTTAGGATATTTATTTCCTAATAATTGTCATGTTTCAAGCTTGGTTCAATCGTTTGCAATACGAGGTAATTAGCAAAAAGTACAATTTTTACATAAAATCTCCTGCAATCGCATACTCCAATAGGCAAATGCTTTTTTTGGAGTGTGCTTTTCTGGATTGGGTGGTGGAATTAGGGCACGATTTGGGGAAAATCATCTCCAACCAAAACGAACTTTAAAAGTTCAGAAAAATTGAGAGGTAAGATATAAACCCAAAAGGGCTTATCTATTTCCCTTTACCTCTTTCCTTCCAATTCAATAATGGTTAGCTTTGCACAAAATTCAAAATAAGAACACTATGGGGCAATCTTACCTTGCTAAAACACTTTTCGGACTTGAGGAAGTTCTTGCAGAGGAATTGAGAGAATTAGGAGCGACAAACATTGAGACTTCTACCAGAGCCGTGAAGTTTGAAGGCGATAAGAAATTGATGTACCGAGCGAATTTGAGTTTGCGAACTGCCATCAGAGTTCTCAAGCCAATTCATACTTTTAAGGCAAAAAATGAGGAGGAACTCTATAAAGGAGTTCAGGAAGTAAATTGGTCAGATTACATGCTGATTGAGAACACTTTCGCCATTGATGGCGTGGTAACTTCGCCTTATTTCAATCACTCCAAATACATTGCCCTCAAATCGAAAGATGCGTTGGTTGACCAATTCCGAGATACTTTTGGAGTTCGCCCGAATGTACATGTAGAGAAGCCTGATTTGCGAATCAATCTTTACATTTATAATGATGAGTGTACACTTTCTTTAGACAGTTCTGGAGATTCTTTGCACCGAAGAGGTTACCGATTGGAGCATAATATGGCTCCTTTGAACGAGTGTTTGGCTGCGGGAATGATTCTGCTTTCTGGCTGGGATAGAAAAAGTAATTTTGTGGATTTCATGTGTGGTTCTGGTACTTTGCCAATCGAAGCCGCCATGATTGCCAGAAATGTTGCTCCGAATAAACTCCGTAAGCATTATGGCTTCATGACTTGGCAAGATTATGATGAAGATTTGTGGGAAGAAGCTTGGGGAGAAGCCCGAACTGAGGAAATAGAATTCGACCAGGAAATTATTGGTTCAGATATGTTGCCAATCAACATAGATATTGCCAATGAGAATGCCGAACGTGCGCAGATGGACGAATATATTAAGCTAAGTGCCAAAGGTTTTACCAAAAGAATGCCACCAAGAGGCGAAGGCGGAATTGTAATTATCAACCCTCCGTATGGCGAGCGAATGCAGAAAGAGAATATGGAAAACTTCTATAAACTCATTGGCGACCATTTGAAAACTCATTTCTCTGGCTACGATGCTTGGATTATCAGTTCCAACAAAGATGCTATGAAATGCATAGGCTTGAGAACTTCTCAGAAACTGACACTTTTCAACTCTTCTTTGGAGTGCAAATACCATAAATACGAGTTATATTCTGGTACTAGAAAAGAAAAAGACTAAATAAAATCGGATTTTGATTTGTTCTCTATTTTAAATTTGGGAAATAAAGTTCTTCCAATTTAAGTTGGATTATATATAATCTTCTATAAATCAGTAAGTTGTTATTTTAGGAATAGCAACTTGCTGATTTTTTATACTGTATTTAACATTTTTGTTAACACAACGTTTGAGATTTATTCACTACTTTTGAGGTAGATGAGAGGGAAATATACAAATAGTATCCAAAACACTTTACGAATTGCCTTATTGGTTCTTTTCGTGAACGGGTTTGGCTATGTTTTCCAAAATCAGCTGAAAAGTACTTCAATTTCTGATACAACCACTTGTTGCGAACAGGATTATATTAGCCAACTCGCAAACTCTACCAAATCCCACACGGTAAAATTTGTATTGGCTCATATTAAGCATATTATAGACTAATTTATAATTCGATATTAAGGACACAATCTCTTTCTAGCTTTGGAAAGAGATTTTTTGCTTTAAACAGAAAAACGCTTCAGTATTTCTACCAAAGCGTTTCTGATGAACAATTTCTTCCCTATTAAGCTGAGTAATACTTTCTGAAACTATTTTTGTTCTCTTGATTCTTGATACTCAATACCTGATATTTTTCTCTAAACTCCTTCCGCAATCACTTCTTTCACTTGTGGCACCATGCTCGCCATCAAGTTCTGAATTCCATGTTTCAGGGTAACTGTAGAAGATGGGCAACCGCTGCAAGAGCCTTGTAATAACACTTTCAATTCGCCAGTTTCCTCGTTAAAAGAATCGAATTGGATTGCGCCACCGTCCATTTCCACAGCAGGCTTGATGTATTCATCCAACACGCCTTTTATTTTCTTTATCGCTTCCGTGTCATTATTCAACTCAATCACTTCTTCTGGTTGGAGTTCGTTGAAAAGTGGCTTTTTCGCTTCAAAATAGTTAATGATTTGCTGTTTCAGTTTGGGCATCACCTCAATCCAATCTAGGCTATCATCTTTAGTAAGCGTGATGAAGTTGCTCATGTAAAAAACTCGCTTCACAAAATCATGCTCGAATAATTCTTGTGCCAATGGAGAATTTTTGGCACTTTCAGTATCTGGGAAATCAAAGCTATCTCCCTTTACCAACATGAAGTTCATCATAAACTTCATAGAATTTGGGTTTGGGTTTGCTTCGGTATAAACCGTTACACTTGGCACACTGTATAATTCCTCTTTGTTATATTTAATATCCGACATAACAGATTTTTTTTAGTTTTTGATGTATTCTTTTGTAGTAACTGAATGTTTGGAACAAAGTTAACTCAAAATAGATTCATTTGCTCCTAATTATTACAAGCTCTGATATTAAATCCTTCTATTTGTATCTATTTTTGACTTATATTTGAACTGCAAGTCCTATTTTATATTATTGCAAAAGCCATTCAAAAGTTTGACTAACAGAAATGGTAGAATATTCCTAACCAAGTGACAATGAATAACCAACTGTCTTTAAAGATTCCTTCACTGCTCGAAAATATTCGAATTATCGAGAGTTTCATCGATAAGGCTAAAGAGGACTTTGCAATCAATGATGATATTTATGGAAATATTCTGATTGCCGTCACCGAAGCAGTCAACAATGCTATTATTCATGGAAATGGTAGTGATAAAGCTAAAGACGTACATCTTGCCCTGAAAATATCTGCCAATAATGTACTTTTCACAGTAGAAGATGAAGGAGATGGATTCGACCAAAACGAATTGTCAGACCCAACAGATCCATCTGCTCTGACTTCGGAAGGAGGCAGGGGAATTTACCTTATCAAGCATTTGGCAGATGAAGTGAAATTTGACAAAGATGGAACGAGAATAAAAATGACTTTCTATATCATGTAGTTCAGATAGTAAAGTGAAAAATAGCAAGATAGAAAAGTAGTCAACTCACTTTACTATCTTGCTATTTTACTTTCTTACCACTTTCTTTTACCTAAGTCTATCTACCGATTTAACAAGCTTCTCATCTTTTCGGATGAATCGGTTGGAGAGGGAATTGCAGATTAATGCCAACATTGGGGCAAAGAATCCAATTCCAAACTTGCCTTGGTCTTCTGGGTTGAAGAGTTGTGTAGCGTCTGCATAATAATAGCACATCAAACCAACAGTACCCGCCAAAAGTAGTGAGTTCAACAAGTTCAGTTTAATTTGTGTCATTCTATTCTTATAGCTAAAAAGTGACCCCATCGCTACAATAGAAGACAATCCTGCCAAAATAGAAAGAGCAATTGTATTGGTTTCCGACTTCTCTTTTCCGTTCTCAATATAGGTCATTTTCTTGGTGTCAAGCAAAACTTGAGTTTGTGCAGCTTCATCTACCTTTACCCAAACTGGAAGGAATATCATGGAAAAAGCAGCTACGGAAGCAATTAGCAAAAAGATGGATTGTATGCGTTGAATCATTTTAAAACTATTTTTTGGATTGATAGGCAAATCAAATGCCTTTAATTTTCTGCAAAAATAGTAATTCTATGGAGATTGTTTCAATGAGCTCTTGTTTTTGAAGAAAAGAGATTGATGTCTGTTCTCTCAAAATCTTAAACCCTATTTCTTAAATTAAAATCATTAGAACAATACAACACTTTTCAAAAAGCAACGATTAAACCTTAATTTTTCTGATTGATTAGGTAAACCAAAGTCCAAGTATAAAATAGAAAGATTGCAAGTAAAAAACGATAATCAAGATTTTAGGAAATATATTAATGAACTGAAAGTGTCATTTGCTTTTATTCGAATAGGGAGTAAAAAAATGACCTGATTATATACCTCAATCAATTCTTTCTTAGTTTTGTAGGAAAAAAATCAATAGAAAATGCCCTACGAGATAATCCTACAAACCTATAAAGATGAACGAGGAAGCTTAACCGTGATGGAAAAGGCAATTCCGTTCGCCATTAAGCGAATTTTCTATATATATGGTGTGGATGGTTCTGAACGTGGGAAACATAGACATCATAAAACAATTCAGGCGGCAGTTTGCATTAAGGGAAGTTGTAAAATTTACAGTCACGATGGGCAAAGAGAAAAGGTTTATTTGTTGGATGAACCTTATAAATGTTTGATAATAGAAGCAAAAGATTGGCATAAAATGTACGATTTCAGCAAAGATGCCATTCTAATTGTAATTGCTTCCGAAGAGTATAATCCAGAAGACTACATTGCCGAACCTTATGCCTGATTTCATTCCTTACGAAAACCTCCGATGGGTAAATGCGCCTTTCAAAGCTGAATTGGAGCAAAAATTCAGCGAAGTACTAGATTCGGGTTGGTTCATTTTGGGAAATGAAGTAGCGCAGTTTGAGCAAAAATTTGCCGATTTTGTGCGTGTAAAACATTGCGTTGGAGTCGCTTCTGGCTTGGATGCGCTGATTCTCTCGCTTATGGTATTGGATTTACCCAAAAACTCTGAAGTTTTAGTTCCTTCGAATACATACATTGCAACCATTTTAGCAATTATTCGGGTTGGATTGCGCCCAGTTTTGGTTGAACCAAACATCCAAACGTATAATGTGGATGCTGGCGAGTTGGAGAAAGCAATTACCAAATACACTTCGGCAATTTTGGTGGTTCATTTATATGGGAAGCCTTGCCAAATGGACAAAATTGTGGAACTCTGTGATTCCAACAACTTGAAACTGGTCGAGGATTGTGCACAATCTCACGGAGCAAAGTTCCAAGGAAAGGAAACTGGTTCTTTTGGAGATTTTGGTGCATTCAGCTTTTACCCAACCAAAAACCTAGGCGCATTGGGCGATGCTGGCGCAATTACTACAAACGATGAAGAACTTGCCAACAAAGTCAGAAGCCTTAGGAATTATGGATCGGCAAAGAAATATCATAATGACAAAGTTGGTTTTAATTCCCGATTAGATGAATTGCAGGCAGGATTCCTGAGAATCAAACTCCAACACTTACAGCGCATTACGGAACACAAACGGAAGCTGGCGAAAATCTACCTTGAGAAAATCTCCACTAATTACATTTTGCCTGTTTTGGAAAAAAACTGTTCTGATGTTTTTCATATTTTCAACATCAGACACGATAAGCGAGATGAGTTGAAAAAATACTTGTTAGAAAAAAATATTGGAACGGAAATTCATTATCCAATTCCACCACACAAGCAGAAAGGCTACAAAAAAATATTCCCAAATAGCCAATTCCCCATCTCCGAAAAAATCCACCAAACTACGCTGAGTTTGCCAATTTCTACTTGCCATTCCGAAAAAGATATTGATAGAGTGATTGATGCGCTGAATAAGTTTGGGAAGTGAGCAAAAACTTGGTTTACTTTGCAGGAATTAGTGTGAGTGTTTGAAGCAGGATTTTTACTTCAGGCGAAAGACTTTGCTAGTCAAACTTTCTTAACTTCGACTCAATGGTTTTCAAGTTTCCTAACTTGAAAACAAAAGCCTTCAGACACTACTATTTTTCAAATCGTATAGCATCGGCTACCGATTCGTACCTCGTAATTCTTTAAATCATACATCGAAAATTCTCATGGAACTCCTTCTCAAATACTTTCCCGACCTTACTAAAAAGCAAATCCACCAATTTGACAAACTTGCGCCACTTTACGAAGAATGGAACGAGAAAATCAATGTAGTTTCCAGAAAAGATATTGAGAATTTATATGAACGTCATATTCTCCATTCTCTTGCCATCGCCAAATATTTCGAGTTCGATGAGAACGATAGCGTTTTAGACATTGGAACTGGCGGAGGTTTTCCAGGAATTCCGTTGGCAATTATGTTCCCAGAAACCAAGTTCCATTTGGTAGATTCCATTGCCAAAAAGATAAAAGTGGTGGATGGAATTGTGAAAGCCTTAGATTTGAAAAACGTGACCTATGAACAGAAAAGAGCTGAAAAAGTAGAACAGAAATTCACTTTTGCAGTAACAAGAGCGGTTGCCCGAATTCGGGACCTTTACCATTGGAGCAATAAAAAAATACATCAAAGCCTGCCTGACCAAGAACTTAAAAATGGGCTTATTTGCTTGAAAGGTGGCGATTTGAAAGAAGAATTTTCTGTGTTTAAAAAGCACACTCGCTATTTTGAACTCTCGGAAATGTTTGAAGAAGAGTTCTTTGAAACGAAGAAGATTGTTTATGTGCCAATGTAGCAAATTGGGATAGCACTTACGTACCAAGCTAAACTACCAAAAATACGATGATTCAATCCCTCCACAATTAAACCTGCGGAGGGATTTTTATTTTCCATCATCTAACACCGAATCAGCCCACAATATTTTATCTTTGGATTATGAACTTCAAAATCTATCGCTCCTCCGCTGGCTCTGGCAAAACTTTCACTTTGGCGAAGGAATATCTGAAAATTGCCTTGGTTGCTCCTAGTTTGGAGAAATTTGAACCAAGCTATTATAAGCACATTTTGGCAGTAACATTTACCAATGATGCAGCCAGCGAAATGAAGGAGCGGATTATGGATTACCTTTCTGGATTTGCCAAGCAAAATCCTGATGAGGGAATGAAAGTCGTTTTGCTTTCTGAAATTCAAACTGATTTCCCACAATTGGAATTCAATGAGAAGAAACTATTTGCCCGAGCCAAGTTGGCGCATGAGCATTTACTTCATAATTATTCCGATTTCTCGGTCAGCACCATTGATAGTTTCAATAATCGGGTAGTTCAGTCTTTCAAGAAGGATTTGGAATTGCCTTATAATTATGAGATTGAGTTGGACACCGCTGATTTGCGAGAAGAAGCTTCCGATAAATTGCAAAACAGAATTCGGGAAGGAAAAGAAAACTCGTTGAATGATTTGCTGTTGGAGTTTGCATTCAACAAAGCCGATGAAGGCAAAAACTGGTACATAGATGATGATTTGGAAGGTTTCGCCCGAAATCTCTTTGATGAAGAGAAACAAGGAGTCGTCTCCCAACTTGCTCAACTCACTCCAAAAGACTTTAAGAAAGCCAAGAACGATTTGTTTGACTATTTACGAAAAGTAGAAGAGGAAGTCAAAGCTCTTGGCAAACAAGCAATGAATTTGATGTCTCAGCATCAGGTTGATTTGGACAGTTTTGCCTATGGAGTAAGGTCTGGAATTGGAACATATTTCAATAAAGTCAGTCAATTGAAAGAACCACTCCATAAGCTTGAACCAAATTCTTATGCTTGGGCAGCGGTGGAGAAAAATAAGTGGGTAAAAGCTAAAATTGATGCTACCCAAAAATCTGCTATCGAATTTATCAGCGGAGATTTGGCAGGAATTTTTGAAGCGATTGAAGCAGTAAAAGAACGGGAATTGGCGAGTTACATCATCGCCTATTCATTGCGAAACAATATTTATTTACTCGCCACAATTACCGAACTCAACAAACATTTACAGGAAATTAAGGAAGAACGAAGTTTGGTTCATATTTCCGAGTTCAATCGAAAAATCAACGAAATTGTGGAGGAAGAGCCTGTTCCCTACATTTATGAGCGAATGGGCGAGCGATATATGCACATCTTGATTGATGAATTTCAAGATACTTCGCAAATGCAATGGCATAATTTGATTCCGTTAGTTGCTAATTCGTTGGGTTTAAATATGCAGAATTTAGTGGTTGGAGATGCCAAGCAAGCTGTTTACCGTTGGCGAGGTGGGAAATCGGAAATGCTGGTAAAATTACCACAAGTTCCAACTGCTTCTCCTGATTCTATGGTGGCAGAACAGGCAATGATTTTTCCTTCGCAAGTGAATATAAATGTGTTGGAGACGAACTATCGAAGTCGGGCAAACATCATCCGATTCAATAATAGTTTTTTTGAAAATTGCCGAGATTGGTTCAAACCGCTTTACCCGGAACTCGAAGAGTATTATGGAGAAGTAGCGCAGAATCCGAACAAAAAAGATGGCGGACATGTGCAGATTGATTTCATGGAGAAGCAGGAAAAGCATCTGAGTACAAAGGAAACTTATGCACTATTCACATTCAGCAGAATTTTAGAGATAATTGCCGAAGCCGAGAAGCAAGATTACAGTAAATCGGATATTGCCATTCTTACTCGAACTAACACGCAAGGCGCATTTTTAGCAGAAAAACTCTTGGAGAAGAAAATTCCTGTGGTTTCTTCCGATTCTTTGCTGGTGGGCAGTTCGCCAACGGTTCGGTTTATGGTTGGAATTTTCAAAATCCTCCATCAACCGCTCGACCCGATGAGCAAAATGAACTTGGCTATTTTTGTACAAAATCACTTTAACCAACTCCAACAAGAAGGTTTTGATTTTGGAGAAGATGTTGAAAATAGTTTCTCCAACTATCAGAAACTAAAAATCCAAAGAGCGTTAAATAAAGATGATGAACAGGCGGAAGAGGTTGAAGAATTAAGTTCCGAGACAAATGAAATAGATAAAGTATCTGTGTTGGAATCAAATGAAACTTCTTCAAATGGAAATCGGAATTTTGCAATCCAAGCTTCCAAACTCCAAAAGCTAGAAGAAGTTGTCAAAGAAGATTCCCTCCAACCTTTCAACGATTTTTTGTGCGAACATTTTGATGTTTGCATTGACTTGGAGCAATTACTTCGAATCACATTGTATGAGAAAGCGGAGGAATTGATTCGGGTTTTCAATCTCCAACAAGATAGAAAACAACAGGTTTATGTGCATAAGTTTTTAGATTTTATTCTGAATTTCACGAATCGCTTTGGGAATGATTTAGAAGA
>JBLIFI010000065.1:0-14432 GCA_047633715.1 Flammeovirgaceae bacterium | reverse complement strand
TAGGTTGTCAGAATAAAAGTCCCAGCGGGACGATATATACTTAGGATAGGACATAAGTCCTATCTATATAAATAAGATTATAACATAAAGTAGTCAAAGTCTCCAATCTTGATACTTGCTACTAAATACTTGATACTAATATTATGTACCACGTTCCCGTCATGCTTCAAGAATGCCTAGATGGCTTGGCAATTAAGCCAGACGGAATCTATGTGGATGTTACTTTCGGAGGCGGAGGGCATTCGAAAGCAATTCTTGAAAAATTGGATACAGGTAAACTGATTGCCTTTGACCAAGATATAGATGCGAAAGCAAATGCAGAAGTGTTGAAAAGCGATAATTTCATTTTGGCAGAATCAAATTTCCGCCATTTGAAACGCTATTTACGACTGCATAATATTGAAAAAGTAGATGGAATTCTCGCAGATTTAGGAATCTCTTCACACCAAATTGACACAGCAGAAAGAGGTTTCTCAATCCGCTACGATGCTGATTTGGATATGAGAATGAACCAATCGCAAGAACTAGGCGCCAAGGAAATAGTGAATGATTATGACGAGGAGAAGTTGGCAAATGTACTTTGGAAATATGGAGAATTGAGAAATTCGAGACATCTCGCCAAAGCAATTATGCAAGAGAGAGTGGCAGGAAAAATCCAAACAACTGGCGAACTCATCAACGTAATTAAGCGATATGCCAAGCGAGGAAAGGAAAATACATTTTATGCCCAAGTTTTTCAGGCACTCCGAATGGAGACAAATGA
The DNA here is from genome assembly GCA_047633715.1 of Flammeovirgaceae bacterium. GTDB lineage: Bacteria > Bacteroidota > Bacteroidia > Cytophagales > Flammeovirgaceae > JBLIFI01. The sequence continues at coordinate 13,669 of JBLIFI010000065.1, read as the reverse complement.
CGAAATGGGCGCATTGTACGAAATGCTAGAACAAGGTTTGGAAGTGTTGAATGAAGACGGAAGATTCGTGGTAATGGCTTACCATTCTTTGGAAGACCGACCTGTGAAAAACTTCTTCCGCTCAGGAAACTTTGAAGGAAAGGTAGAGAAAGATTTTTATGGAAATCCACAAACCCCTTTCAAGCAAATTACCAGAAAGCCAACCATTGCCGACCAAGAAGAATTGGCAATCAATCCAAGAGCAAGAAGTGCCAAGTTGAGGATTGTGGAAAAGAAGATAATGTGAAAATGTGTAAATATGGGAATTTGTAAATGAAAAATCAGATATGGTTTAGTAGAGAGTATGAAGGTTTGTTTTGTAGTGTGATTTTCAATAATCGCACATTGTGCATAGAAAAATAATTCATTCTTAATTCTACATTTTTAATTTTTAATTGAAAGAAAAGTGCCAGCAGTCAATACATACATAAAGCCTAAAGAAGAGGAGAAAAAGGAAGAGAAGCCAAATGGTTTTTGGGGAAAGAATATATCTCCAAAATTCAAAATGGGTGATGATGCGGGTATTAAATATTTACCGTATTTGCTTTACCTCACGTTTTTAGGCTTGATTTATATTGCCAATAACCACAATGCAGAGAAATTAGCAGGGCAGATTACGGAATTAGAGAGAAATGTGAAAGTCCAACAAATGGAATACAGCACACTCAAATTTGAGTTTATGAACGCAAGTAATAAAGTACGAATCGCATCAAGGTTGAGAGGATTGGGATTACACCCAAATGACCAGCCAATATTTAAAATAAATAGCAAGTAGCTGAAGCTAAGTATCAAGTAAAGAGTAGCAAGTAACAAGACTAAAAAAAAGAGTAAAATATATTTCAAACAATAACTGACTGCTCAACTCTATTTAATTAAAGATGTATTATAGTATTGATTTTCAAATAATTAGAAAATTTTGATTCCTTGTAATAGGATAAATGATAATATACGTACAAGAAAATCTTGATACATGATACTTTTTACTTGATACGAATATTATGCACAACTACAAAGAACTGAACGTTTGGAAAAAGTCAATTGATTTAGCGACTGAAGTGTATAGGATTACGGGAGATTTGCCCAAGGCAGAAATGTACGGATTAGTTAGTCAAGCTAGAAGAAGTGCGGTTTCTATTTGTTCAAATATTGCTGAAGGTGCTGGGAGAAATACGCATGGAGAGTTTAATCAGTTTTTGGGAATTGCTACGGGTTCAAGTTTTGAACTGGAAACACAAATGATAATTGCCAGAAACTTGGAGTTCATAAATCAGAATGAATTTGAAATCTCCGAAAAGAAAATAACTGAAGTACAAAAAATGCTTCATGGATTCAAAAAACATATAAGCGCAAAAAAGAAATAGCTTGCTATCAGACTCAACTTGTTGAGTCTCTAAGTCAAAACGAAGTCTTGATACTTGATACTAACTACCTAATACTTTTAAAAAAATGAGCATTAAAGAATCCATATTGACCCGAATCAGAATTGCTTTTATAGCAGTTGTGATTGTGTCTGCTTTGGTAATTGCCAAAATGCTGGAGGTGCAAGTGGTAGATGGCGAGAAATGGAGAAGTATTGCGAGAGAGAATGGATTGAAATACAGAAAAGTCCGAGCAACTAGAGGCAATGTGTTGAGCGATAATGGAAGTTTCTTGGCGACTTCGCTTCCTTTCTACCGATTGGCGATTGACCCAACTGTAGCAGATGAAGCAATATTTGAGCAAAACGTTGATTCTTTGAGTACGATGTTAGCTGGGTTTTTCGAAGAGAAATCGGCTGAGGAATACAATCAAGATTTGCGAGAAGCGAGAGCAAAAAGGAGTAGATATTATGTAATTAGTAGAAAGAATTTAGTTTCCTACCAAGAACGTAAATATTTAGAGAAATGGCCACTTTTTCGTTTGGGGAGATTTAAAGGAGGAGTTCTATTTGAAAAAGTAAATAAACGTTTTCGTCCTTATGACCCAATTGCTAGAAGAACTATTGGTTTCTTGATTGATTCGGATTCTACTGATGAGTTACGAGGAAGAGGTTTGGAGTATAGTTTCAATAAGTCTTTGGGTGGAGTGAATGGCGAGGCTCTATATCAAAGAATTGCAGGCGGAAGATGGAAACCTGTGGAAGATGAATCTATGGTTCATACCGAGAATGGCTATGATATTCAAACCACGCTCAATATCGAAATCCAAGAGCAAGCCACTCTGATTTTGGAAGCTCAACTCCGAAAGCATGCAGCAAGTTACGGAACGGTAATTTTGATGGAAGTCGCAACTGGAGAATTGAAAGCAGTTGTCAACTTAGGAAGAAACTCCAAAGGGAAATACAAAGAGAATTATAATTATGCAGTTGGTAACCAAGGAGTTACTGAGCCTGGTTCTACTTTCAAAACAGCCTCAATGATGGCTTTGTTGGAAGCAACTGATATAACTGTTGACGATACGGTTAATACGGAAGACGGGAAATATATGTTCTATGAGGATTGTATCATGACAGATGCGGTGGCTTATGGATACGGAAGATTGTCGGTACAGAAGGTGTTTGAGAAATCATCGAATATTGGAGTTTCCAAAATGGTTTTCAGGCATTTCCAAGACAGACCGCAAGAGTTCTATAATTACTTAGAGAAATTTGGTTTAACTAAACCACTCGATTTCCAAATGAAAGGTGGTGGAGAGCCAAATGTATTTAAGCCTGGTTCTGAATTTTGGAGTGGTTGCTCGTTGCCTTGGATGTCAATTGGCTATGAGGTGCAAGTTTCGCCATTACAGTTGTTGACTTTCTACAACTCAATCGCCAATAATGGAAAGCAAATTTCTCCAATTTTGGTCAAAAAAGTGTTGAAAGGCGGCCATATTCCAATGCAAGAATTCAAAGCGGAAGTAATGAATCCAAAAATATGTTCTGACAGAACTTTGGGGATTTTGCAGGGAATGTTGGAAGGTGTAGTGGAACGTGGAACAGCAAAAAATATCAGAACAGATAAATATAAAATTGCTGGTAAAACAGGAACAACGCACAAAGTAGCAAACGGAAGGTATGTAGATAAATATTATACATCATTCGTGGGCTATTTCCCAGCTGATAAACCGAAATATTCTTGTATTGTGGCAATTGACAATCCGAGAAATGGAGAGCATTATGGCGGAACGGTTGCCGCTCCAGTTTTCAGAAAACTATCAGATTGGTTATTTGAAGGCGTGGTAGAGCAGGATTTGGAAGACTTCCCAATGGCAGAAGCGAGTTTGCCATTCATTCGTTCAGGCTATTATTCTGATTTGGAAAAGCTTTGCAATCAACTAAATGTGAAAACCATTCCGATGAATACTGACAACTGGGTTTACACCAATGTTCAGGGCGATACGGTGTTGTTGAAAAACAATATAATCAACCAAGAAGCGGTGCCAAATGTAACAGGAATGACATTGAAAGATGCCGTTTTCATTCTCGAAAATCAAGGCTTAGCAGTCAAAGTAATTGGCTCAGGCGGACGAGTTCGGAAGCAATCTTTAAAAGTCGGCAGAGCGATTAGAGCGGGAGATATGATTTACATTACGATGGGTTAAAACCATAAATATTTTACCAATGGATAATACAAACGCAAAAATAAAGCACATCAAACTGACCAATTTTACGGTTTTTTCTGATTTAGATTTGTCAATCAGTAGTGGTATAAATGTCATTATTGGCGAGAACTCCCTAGGGAAAACTCATCTAATGAAAGTAATGTATAGCATATTAAAAGGGAACGAAGAGATAATAAAGAAAGAGGCGTATTCTATAGACAATAAGCAAACGATTTTTTCAGAAAAACTTGTTGGCGTATTCAAGCCAGATTCATTAGGTAGATTAGTAAAAAGAAGACGTGGAGTTTCAAATGCAGAGATTAAAATAACATTAGAGGGTGAAAAAATTGGTGAAAGAAACTACGAAATGAGTTTTTCAACCAAAAGCAAGAATAATGTAGTTCTTGGTGAGTCAGCTGAAATACAAGGGTTGTCTTCTCTTTATATACCTGCTACTGAAATGTTAACTATATATCCTGGTTTTCTCTCTAATTATATCAATAGAAGAACACCTTATGATGAGACATTCTATTATATGGCTTTAGCATTAGGGGAACTGCCTTCGAGAGGCCCACAATTGAAAGAAGCAAAGCAATTACTGAAACCAATCGAAGAAGCGACTAATATCAAAGTAAGCAATAGCAATGATAAATTCTATATCACGTTTGATAAAAGAGGCAAAATGGAAGCTTCTCTTGTAGCGGAAGGGATGAAAAAAATTGGCATGTTAATTTATTTGATAAGCAATGGAAGTTTGGGTAAAAACTCTATTCTGTTTTGGGATGAGCCTGAAGCGCATCTCAATCCTAAATATATTTCAATAGTTGTAGATTTTCTAAAAGTGATTGCGAGTAGAGGTGTTCAAGTTTTTGTATCAACTCACGACTATTTGCTTTCTCAACGGTTGTCATTAATAGCCGAAAATGATTCTCCAAATAAGCCTGATATGCAATTTATAGGCCTTTACAATGACGAGGAGGATGAAACAACAGTATTTGAAGTGGCTGATACTCTAGCAGGCATAGAGCACAATTCAATACTTGATGAATTTGCATTATACGCTGATGATGAAGAAGAAATTATGTACAAATAGATGGAATAAAGGCCAAAATGACGACAATTACTGAGCAACATATAACATTTTCTTTTAGCGATAATTGGGAAATTTTGCAGTTTGACGAAACCAAAGATTATACAAAGATGGAAAAAAGCTTAAACGGCTCTAAAGGTGTTGATTTTTTAGGTATTTACAAGGATAAAGATTGTTGTTTTATCGAAGTGAAAGATTTTAGAGGAAGTAGGATTGAAAATAAAAAACGAATTACAAGTGAAGAATTATTCATAGAGATAGGTCAAAAAGTAAAGGATTCTTTAGCGTGTATAATAGCTAGTGCTAGGAATTCCACATTACAAATGGATTTTTGGAAAGAAAATGTGAGAAATATCCTTAACAGCAAAAGTAATGTTAGAGTGGTACTTTGGATGGAAGAGGATATGAATATTGCGTTTGGAAATGCCATTCAAGAGAAAAGAGGGAAAATTAGTAAGAATATACAATTGAATAAATTACAATCGAAAATGTCTTGGCTGACTTCTAATGTCCACATAGTTTCGACTAAAAACATGGATAAGATTAGTTCCAGATTAGGCATTAGTGCAACACTAAATAGTAATCCTGTGCAGTAATCCAACTTTAACAATTAAACCAACTAAAAAATCAACCGAATGAAAGCAACTCAACAATAACAAATGGCGAGTGAATTGGTAGAAGAGAAGTCTCACTACTTGATACTTACTACTCAATACTAACGAAGTGGCAAAGCAACTAAAAGAATTACTAGAAAAAGTCCCAACTGTTTCCATCAAAGGAGACTTGGAGATGGAAATAAATAACATACAATTCGATTCCCGAAAAGTAGAAGCTGGCGATGTGTTCGTGGCAATTCGGGGCGAGCAGTCTGATGGGCATCAATACATTGGGCAAGTAATCGAAAAGGGAGTTTCGGCTGTGGTTTTTGAAAACCGAGACGATTTCCCGAAAGAATTGGAGCAAGGGCAGACGGTCTTTGTTCAGGTAGAAGACTCGGCAGAAGCAATGGGAAAAATGGCTGGAAATTATTACGGTCATCCATCCAGAAAACTGAAATTGGTTGGCATTACGGGAACGAATGGAAAAACAACTTCCGTAACCTTAATGCACGATTTATTTCAGGAACTGGGCTATCAAGTCGGCTTACTTTCTACCATAGAAAATAAGATTCAGAACGAGGTGCTCGATACCAAATTCACTACGCCCGACTCGGTTACAATTAACCGATTGTTGGCGGAAATGGTGGAAAGAAATTGCCAATTCTGTTTCATGGAAGTCAGTTCCCATGCTTTAGTGCAGGGGCGAGTGGCGGGTTTGCATTTCGAGGGAGCAGTTTTCTCGAACATCAGCCACGACCATCTCGATTACCACAAAACCTTTGATGAATACATCAGAGCGAAAAAAATGTTCTTTGACAATTTGTCTAAAAAATCCTTCGCATTGGTCAATAAAGATGACAGGCGATGGTCAATTATGTTGCAGAATTGCCTCGGCAAGCACCATACTTTTGCGCTAAAATCTATGGCGGATTTCAAAGGAAAATTGCTTGCTAATACTTTTGAAGGCCTACAAATGGAAATCAATGGCATAGATGCTTGGTTTCAACTGATTGGAGATTTCAATGCATACAATTTGCTCGGAATTTACGGGACTGCAATTTTGCTCGGAGAAGATTCGCAGGAAGTGCTTACTGCGCTTTCCGCAATCAAACCCGCTCGTGGCAGATTTGAGCAAGTGGTTCTGAAAGGAAATATTCGTTGCATTATAGATTATGCGCACACGCCCGATGCTCTGAAAAATGTATTGGAAACGATTCAGCAGATTCGTGAAAAAGGCGAGCGAATTATCACAGTAGTTGGTTGTGGTGGAAATCGAGACAAAACGAAACGTCCGAAAATGGCGCAAATTGCCGCCAAATTCAGCGATAGAGTTTTACTTACTTCTGACAATCCACGATTTGAAAACCTGATGGATATTTTGAAAGACATGGAAGGAGGTTTGGATTTGTTCCAAAAAACCAAAACCCGAACCATTCCCGACCGCAGAATCGCAATCCAAACAGCCATTGAAAAAGCCAATGAAGGAGATATAATCCTGATTGCAGGAAAAGGGCATGAAACCTATCAGGAAATTGAAGGAGAACGATTGCACTTTGATGATTTGGAAGAAGTTTCTAATGCGGTAATTTGATGATTAGTTGATGTGATGATTGACAAAATAATTTGATTATGGATAGTGGAAATTTAATTGTGGATTTGACTTTTGATTTCTCAATTGCCATCATGGAATTTACTGGATTGTTGGAAGAGAAACGAAAGTATGTTTTAGCAAATCAACTTTTAAAATATGGAACTTCAATTGGGGCAAATGTAAACGAAGCTCAAAGTGCTGAGAGTTTGAAAGATTTTATTCATAAGTTGAAGATTGCCGATAAAGAAGGAAAGGAAACAAAATACTGGTTATTGCTTTGCAAACACGCTAAAAATTATCCATTCGATGAAAAGTCATTAGAACAGTTAATAAGCATTCAGAAAGTTCTTAATCGTATTTTATCATCTTCAATCAAAAAGCTAAAATCTCAAGGAGGAAAATAAATTAACAGTTAGTATGATGGAAATGAGCAATTACCGCATCAACAAATCATCTAATCAACAAATCATCTTATGTTATACTATCTTTTTGATTACCTAGAACGGGAATTCAATCTTGCAGGAGCAGGACTGTTTCAGTTCATTACTTTTCGGGCTTTACTGGCGGCAGCGGTTTCGGTATTGATTGCCATAGTTTTTGGTCGTAAAATCATCGATTACTTGCAGAAACAACAGATTGGCGAGATTGTTCGAGATTTAGGTTTGGAAGGTCAGATGCAGAAAAAAGGAACGCCAACCATGGGCGGAATCATTATGATTTTGGCGATTATTGTTCCAGTACTATTATTCTCAAAACTGCATAATGTGTACATTATTCTTCTGTTGATTACCACCGTTTGGACGGGTTTGATTGGTTTCGCAGATGATTATATTAAGGTATTTAAAAAGAATAAAGATGGCTTGGCAGGAAGGTTCAAAATTGTTGGTCAGGTCGGATTGGGTTTAATAGTAGGTTCGGTTTTGTATTTCAATAGCAATGTGATTGTCAGGGATTTTGATAAAGAACTGACTCCATCAAATGTTACGGAAATCTTGGAAAAGAAGCAATACACAGACCATAGTTCTACCATTACAACCATTCCGTTTTTCAAACATAATGAGTTCGATTATTCTAAAGTAATTCCATTTGTGCCGACTTGGCTGATTTATATTTTGGTGGCAACATTCATTATTACAGCAGTCTCCAACGGAGCAAATATGACAGATGGATTGGATGGATTGGCTGCGGGAAGCTCGGCAATTATCGGAGTGGTTTTGGCAATTTTTGCCTACGTTTCGGGAAATGCCATTGTATCGAGCTATTTGGATATCATGTTCATTCCCAATTCTGGCGAACTCGTGATTTTTTGTTTAGCATTTGTTGGAGCTTGTATCGGATTCCTTTGGTATAATTCATATCCAGCCCAAGTTTTTATGGGCGATACAGGCAGTTTGTGCCTCGGTGGAATAATTGCTGTCCTGGCACTTTCACTCCGAAAAGAATTAATGATTCCAGTCATGTGTGGAATCTTTTTAGTGGAAAATTTATCGGTGGTTTTACAAGTGGCGTACTTCAAATACACCAAAAAGAAATATGGAGAAGGAAAACGGATTTTCAAGATGGCGCCATTGCATCATCATTATCAGAAATCAAATATTCCCGAACCGAAGATTGTAAGCAGATTTTGGATTACGGGTATTTTATTGGCAATTATCACGATTGCAACTTTGAAGATAAGGTGAGATTTACGATTCAAAGAAATGAATGCAAAAGTTTGAACCATGATTAGTTGGATTCTCACGATTTTCCATGATTTCAAAAGAAAGGGAAAGAAAGGTTTTAATCAAGCTAATCCCGAAAATCAAGGTTCAAATTGTTATAAATGGATTATCAATAAAAAAATTGAACTTATGCCAGAGCAATACAAGTATGGAGAAATCACGAAAAAGGTAATTGGCTCGGCAATGGAAGTTCATGGATATTTAAAAAGTGGTTTTCAAGAATTGATTTATCAAAGAAGCTTAGTAATTGAGTTTGAACAAAGAAAAATCGAGTTTGCGAGAGAGGTAGAAATTCCAATTTTCTATAAAGGACATCAAGTTGGAATGCGAAGAGTAGATTTTTTGGTAGAAGAAAAAATACCAGTTGAAATAAAAGCAGTAAAAGAGTTGGAAGATGTCCATTTGGCTCAAGGAATGAATTACCTAGAAGCATTCAACATGGAAGTAGGATTACTCATAAATTTTGGAGCAAGAAGCCTCCAGTTCAAAAGATTACATAACAAGAAATATAAGCCGAATCTTTGAGTTAAAAATCAAGTGAATTTCATAAATCATAGTTCTATTTTTTTTTAATCAAGGGGAATCACGCTAATCCCACAAATCACGGTTCAAAAGTTTAATCAAAATAAATCAATGCTTCAAAATCCAACTAAATACAAAATCTCAATTCTCGGAGCAGGAGAATCAGGAATTGGAACAGCCTTGCTTGCAAAAGCAAAAGGCTATGAAGTATTTGTGTCAGATGGTGGAGAGATAAAAGAGAATTATAAGAAAGAATTAGAGGGAGCAAACATTGAGTTTGAAGAGGGCAAACATTCAGCAGAGAAGCTACTGAATACAGATGAAATGATGAAGAGTCCAGGTATTCCCGACAGCGCAGAAATTGTGCAGTTGGCGAAAGCTGAGAAGTTACCAATCGTTTCCGAAATCGAGTTTGCCAGTAGGTTTACGAAAGCAAGAATCATTGCAATCACAGGAACGAATGGGAAGACAACTACAACACTCCTGATAAATCACTTGCTAAAAACAGCAGAATTCGATGTTGCAATGGCAGGGAATATTGGCGAAAGTTTCGCTCGGAAATTGGTGGAAAGAGATTATGATTATTTCGTGTTGGAAGTAAGCAGTTTCCAATTGGATGACATTCAGAAGTTACGACCAAACATCGGGATTTTGCTCAACATCACGCCAGACCATTTAGATAGATACAACTACGAATTGGACAAGTACATTGACTCGAAATTCCAACTTGTAAAGAATATGCAAATCGGAGATGTTTTTATCTACAATGCAGATGATGAGAACATTGCCCGAAAAATGAACCGAACAAATATTTCCGCTTCCACGGAATTGTTCACAGAAGGATTTTACCAGTTAGACAAATTAACATTGCCCTCATTGGGCTACATAAATAAAGAAATTGATGGAGAAGAAGTCTCCATTCAAGCATCCGAGAGGTTGCAGTTTGAGAATTTACCACTCCGAGGAAAGCATAATGGCATGAACATGAGTGCTTCAATCTTGACTGCTTTACGATTGGGAGTAACCAAAAAGCAAATTGAAGAAGGATTAAAAACCTTCAAAAATGCACCACACAGGTTGGAAGAAGTTGCCAAAATTCACAAAGTGATTTTCGTAAACGACTCCAAAGCAACTAATGTAGATGCCACAAGCTACGCATTAGACAGTTTTGAAAAGCCAATAGTTTGGATTGTGGGCGGAGTGGATAAAGGCAATGAATATGAGCAAATTCGGGAATTAGTAGAACGGAACGTGAAAGCGATTATTTGCCTAGGAGTTGATAACCAGAAACTGATGAAATTCTTTGGCGAAAGAGTCAGCTTTATTGATGAGACGCAAGATGTGTATGAGGCAGTTAGCAAAGCCTATCATTTGGCAGAAAGCAAAGACATTGTTCTGCTCTCGCCAGCCTGCGCCAGCTTCGATTTATTCAGAAATTATGAAGACCGAGGCGAACAGTTTAAGGAAGCAGTTCAAAAATTGAAGAAAGAGTTGGAATGATGTGGCGATTAGATGATTTGTTGATGCGATGATGAAAAGAAAATGTACTGCGGACTTCTAGTCCGAACAAGAAACACCGTACCTCGACTCTCTGAATCGACACGACAAAACGATAAAGATTAGCATTCGCAGAATGCACCATAAAAAATCAAGGATAATTGAGTGAATCCTAAAAATCATGGTTGAGAGCAATATAAAAAATATTAGCAAGAACCTCCAAGGTGATAAAATCATCTGGGCGATTGTCATTGTGCTGTCTCTATTCAGCATTTTGTTGGTCTATAGCTCAACAAGTGCCTTAGCGTATAAAAGTGCTGGTGGAGATAATGAGCGAATTCTATTGAAACACATATTTCTGATTCTATTAGGATTGGGAGCCATGTATATATGTCATAAAATCGACTACCGATATTATGCACGTTTGTCAAGATTTGCGCTCATTGCTTCGGCTCTATTACTGATTTTTGCGCTCAAATTCGGAATGACCGTAAATGAAGCATCTCGTTGGATTTTAATTCCGTTCGTAAATCAAAGTTTTCAGCCAGCAGATTTAGCAAAGCTCGCATTGATAGTCAATTTGGCAAGCATGCTATCTAAAAGGCAAAATTCGATTCAAGACTTTCAAAAAGCAATTGTACCCATGCTAATTTGGTGTGGAGTCATTTGCGGATTGATTGCCATGAGTGATTTCTCCTCAGGTGTACTTCTGTTCTTGACCTGCGGACTGATTATGTTTATTGGGCGTGTGCCTTTCAAATATCTGGGAACTTTGGCAGTAGTCGGATTGATTGCAGGAATGCTTGCTTTCACATTTGGTCAGCGAGGCAGAACGGTCTCCAGCCGATTGGAAATGTATTCATCTACAGATGATAAGCTTCCTTTTCACGCACAGCAATCAAATATTGCCATTGCTTTAGGTGGATTTGCAGGTCAAGGATTGGGAAATAGCATTCAGCGAAACTTTCTCCCGCATGCCTATTCAGATTTTATTTTCGCCATTGTGGTAGAAGAATATGGATTTATAGGAGCAGTAGTCATTATCGGATTATACTTGCTTCTGCTTTACAGAGGAATGTTGATTGTCGGTAGAAGTCGGGGGTCGTTTGGCGCATTGCTCGCATCAGGCTTGGTTTTCAGCCTGATTCTGCAAGCATTCATTCATATGGCAGTAGTGGTGGGAATTGTGCCAATTACAGGCTTGCCATTGCCATTATTAAGCATGGGAGGAACCTCATTACTGTTCACAGGAATGACCATGGGAATCCTCGTCAGCGTAAGCCGAGTGGGAAGCACAGAAGATAAAGTGGATTTGCTCAAAGCAACTATCCAGAAAGCAAATTATTCAGCAGTAAGAAATTAACAGATGTGTTGATTTGATGATTAGTTGATGCGATAATGAAAGGAATTTGAAAATGAAATGTAGCTGACAACCTCAAGGTTGTCAGAATGAATAAAAACGAACTAAGTTTTACTAATGAAACCAAGTCCCAACGGTACGATAAATATTTAGAATAGGACATAATTCCTATCAAAACGAAAAGTGAAAGAAAAGAAAAACAATATCAAAGTAATCATCTCTGGTGGAGGAACTGGTGGACATATTTATCCAGCCATTGCCATTGCCGATGCGCTGAAAGAAATTGATAGCACAATCGAGATATTGTTTGTAGGAGCAGAAGGGAAAATGGAGATGGAGAAAGTCCCAAAGGCAGGATATAAAATCATCGGGCTTTGGATTAGCGGACTCCAACGCAAACAGTTATGGAGAAATTGGAACTTTCCATTCAAGCTGGCGAGCAGTTGGCTCAAAGCAAGAAAAATAGTGAAAGACTTTCAGCCAAATGCAATTGTTGGAGTCGGTGGATATGCAAGTGCTGCCATGTTGCACGCAGGAACGAGCAAGGGAATTCCCACACTCATTCAAGAGCAAAATGGTTATGCAGGTTTGACAAACAAGTTATTTGCAGCTAAAGTCAATAAAGTTTGCGTGGCATATAAAGACATGGGCAATTATTTCCCAGAAGATAAAATCATCTTCACAGGAAACCCAGTCAGAAAAGATATTTTGGAATTGGAGAACATTAAATCAGAAGCCTATCAGCATTTTGGGTTGGATTCAGAAAAGAAAACACTTTTGGTGCTGGGCGGAAGTTTAGGCGCACTCACTCTGAATGAAAGTTTGAAAGCAGGAGTGGAGAAATTGTTAGCAGAAGGCTATCAGGTAATTTGGCAAACAGGCAAGTTCTACTATGAGAATCTCGTAAAAGAATTTAGCGAGGCGAAAGGCTTTGAAAATCTAAAATTAGAAATCATAAGCACAAGCGAAGCGAGTGTAAATCTAATCAAGGAAAATCAAGCTAATCCTAATAATCAAGGTTCAAAATTGTTGCCCTTTATTGCCAGAATGGATTTCGCTTATGCCTGTGCCGATGTAGTAATTTCCAGAGCAGGAGCTTTGAGTATTTCGGAATTATGCTTGGCAGGAAAGCCATCCATATTTGTGCCTTCTCCCAATGTGGCAGAAGACCACCAAACCAAAAATGCCAAAGCCTTGGAAAAGGAAAATGCAGGAATTTTGGTCAAAGACTCAGAAGCAAGAGCAATTCTGATTAATGAAGTTTTGAAACTATTAAAAGATGAAACCAAGCAAAACGAACTCGCTCAAAACATAAAGAAATTAGCAAAACCAAACGCAAGTAAACAAATAGCAGAAGAAGTTTTGGAAATGTGTTGATTTGGTAATTTGTTGATGCGATGATGAAGGGGTTTGAAGATATGCAGATGAAAAAATCAAAAGAAATGTACTGCAGACTTCCAGTCCACACAAGTAACACCGTATCTCGACTCTCTGAGTCGACACGATAGAACGATAAATTAAAAACTAGCATTCGTAGAATGCACCAAATTAAAGTTAAAACTGAATAGAAATCTAACACAATAAATAAATTTTGTATCACTACTTGATACTCAATACTTATTACTAAAAATTGAAATACGCTAAAATCTATATGGTCGGAATTGGTGGAATTGGCATGAGTGCCATTGC
>JBLIFI010000064.1:0-14480 GCA_047633715.1 Flammeovirgaceae bacterium | reverse complement strand
GTCCAAGCATTTTTGCAGTCAATCCATGCGCCAAGCATTACATACATTTCGAAGCTGGAATCTTCCTTCTTCAATTCGGTAATTGCTTTCAATATGTTTGGAGCTTGTTGCAACTGAACATTGTAAGTTCTCAAAACCTTCACGCCAATGGCAGATAGGATTTTCATATCTTCTTTGATTTGAGCAACTGTTGGTTGTTCATCTCTAGATTTGGCTCTGTAACCTCCGTAGGAAATTGCGAGGTAGTCAGGGTTTCCTAAAATATCTTTTGCTGTCACGTCTTTCTTTTTAGTGGTTGGATTTGGTTCTTCGTCAGTTTGTTTTGGTTCTTTCTTATTGCAGGAAATACCCAATCCGAGGAGTATTATTGCAATTATTGTGTTGAATATCGCTTTCATATTAGTTGGATTTAACAAGTAGTGAGTAGTAAGTATCAAGATTGTTTCTGTAAAAAGAACTTGGCAATGGTCAGAATCCGTTCAACCATTCGCAGGGTCTATCGACCACTCCGAGGGATTCACTTTTGCTTCTTTTATTGAACAAACACAGAAAGTATTCAATTCAAAATCGCCAATTCGTTAACTTACCAATTCACAATTTCCTTTTAATACTTCAATCCAAACCCAAAAGGAAAGAGAGGTTCGATTGATTTATCCCAGAAATTTGGTCCATACTTCTCTTTATAATCCTCCTCAGATGCTGGCCAAGAGTGTGGTAGTTTTCCTTTGAAATTGTGTTCTCCAAACAAGACTTCAGCAATTCCATCTCCTTCAGAACCTGGTAACCAAGCGGCAACAAAGGCATCCGATTGCCCAATTTGAGTCGTAGTTACCAAAGCTCTTCCTGAAATAAGCATGACCACTACTTTCATTCCCTTATTGAGATAAGCCTCTATGTATTTCTGATGTTCTTCTGTTAAGGTATGCTCGTATTTATCCATTTCCCCACCAATATCTCCAAAAAATTCAGCGTAGGGAGTTTCGCCAACTACCACAATTGCTACCTCGGCATCCGTATAGTTTCCCGTGGCATTGCTGTCATAAACAACTTCTCCTGTTGAGACTCTTTTTATTCCATCCAAAATGGTAGTTGCGCCTTCGTAGCTCTCTTCTGTTCCTTGCCAGTTAATCGTCCAGCCACCAGATTGCAAACCAGAATTGTCAGCAAATTCTCCAACCACTACAATTTTTGAGTCTTTTTTAAGTGGAAGTACATTGTCTTCATTTTTGAGCAAAACTAAAGATTCACGAACTGCCTGTTTGGCAATTTCTCTGTGTGCTGGGATTCCAATTTTTTCAATGAGCGTGGAGTCGGGAAAAGGCTTTTCGAATAAATTCAATCGGAATTTTTGCCTTAAAATTCTTCTGACCGCATCATCAATTTTCGCTTGGGAAACCACACTATCTTGAACCGCTTTTTTCAAGCCAGTTTGGTAGTCGTCTAAATCGCCATCTACCGCCATTACCATGTCAACTCCTGCGTTAATGATTTCATGTTCGCCAAATCGGGAATAGCCTTTCCAATCGGAAACCACAATTCCATCAAAGCCTAATAAACCTTTCAGAGTATTGGTAATCAAATCTTTATGAGCGTGCATGGAGATTGTATCAACTGTATTGAAAGCAGCCATGACTGCTCCCACTCCTTGCTCAACGGCCGCTTTATAAGGCGGAAGTAATTTCTCGTACACCTCTTCTCTACTCAATGAGGTTTTCCCGCCTTCCACTCCAAAATCAGTAGAACCATCTCCAATAAAATGCTTGGCGGTTGCCATTACCGTTTTTGGGTTGGAAAGTTCCCCTTGATGTCCTTTTACAGAAGCTTTTGCCATGGCAGCTGTCAGTTCTGTGTCTTCTGAAAATGCCTCATAAACTCTCCCCCATTTTTCATTAAAAGGAATCGCAATACAAGGCGAAAACACCCAACTAAAACCTGTTGCCTGAGATTCCAAAGCAGTAATAGAAGCGATTTTTTCTACCAACTCCACATTTCTTGTTGCGCCCAATGCAATATTATGAGGGAAAATAGTTGCGCCTTCATAGGTATTTTGCCCATGAACTGCATCTACCGCAAATAAAAGGGGAATTCCCAATCTGGTGGAGAGTGCCTGCTTTTGTAGTTTAGTGAATTTAGCTTGCCATTCCTTGGCATCTTTTCCAGGGAGTTCGCCTTGCGTATGAATGACAGAACCAATGAATTTCGTGGCAACATCGTCTCCAGAAATATCATCGAAGTGCCTGACTTGCGTCATCTGACCTATTTTCTCTTCTAAGGTCATTTGAGCGAGTAAGGAATCTATTTTCTTTTCTATTATGATTTCAGGATTTTCCACATTGTTGGTTTGAGTTGGTTGGCAGGAAGAGAAAGTAAATACGGCAATTATCAGATAGTAAGCAATAGGAAATTTGCTAAAGCAAATTGCAGTTTTACGACAACTTAGAAGTTGTCGGCTACAGATAAACTGATTACGAAATATCTTCCTCAAGTCTGAGGACTTGAGAACTGTCAAAACTGAGGTTCTGACAGACACATTAAAGACACGATATTTGCTCAAGTAATTTATCATTTCAACATCGTTTTGTTGATTGAGACATTAATTTGAGTAATTTCTCCAGTTCTTTGAAAAACTTTTTCAGTAGTTGGATTATTTAAAACTGAGCCTTCCGTTTTCAGGAATTTCCCATTTTTCAATCCAACCTGCAAACTGTTTTCTGTTGTCAGTATGTAAACTATCGGGATTTGGCAATAAGTGAAAGCCAATGTGCCTTTCTCTAAATGCAACTGCTTTTCTTCGCCTTCAATGTTCACATAGTTGAACGTTTTAGCATTCTCCAAAAACTCCTCTTTCCTGAGCATATTTGGCTCGAAACTCAATTTCCCTTCGCTCACTACAACTCCCAGCTCTCCGAATCTGCAAAGAATATCTTCCTTCACTTGCCCAGTCATTCCTGGCTGTTGTGCGCCTTTTCCTTTTGGAGTGTGCGAATAGGGGTCAGTTGGGAAAGCACCATAAAGCTCAGGCGATTTGTGCGCTCCAATTCCTGCATGAATTTCGTAATAATGCTCCAACAATCTGCCAATCAGTTTCTCGTCTTCCTTATCATTGATTGCCTTGAGACAGCATTCTTGGGTGGCGACCAATAGCTTGGAAACCATGTGCCAATAAATAGAACCCAATCCTTCGTAGCCAAAGAAAGTCCCTGACCTTCCTGTGAAAGCTTTATGGTTGAACACTTCCTCGAAAATTTTCAGAACCTGTTCTTTATCATCATTTGCCAAACTCTCATACTTGCTGTTTCCGAGTTGTTCAATTGCGTCTTTCAAATCATTGGCATTTTTGAAATTTGCATTGAAATGATACACACCATTTACATCTTTCTCAACAATTTGAGTATTACCGTCTCCAACCAACTTTTGCAGGAGTTTGGATTGAGAAATAGAAGCTTCGGGAATATTATTTTTACTCATGAAACCCGCCAATTCCTTATCAGGATAAAGCATGTAGCTATATTGGTCTTCTCTGAAAAGCTTGCTTGCTTTCATGGCATCTAAAACCTCCAAAGCCTCTTTGGAAGACAGATTTCCACTACTTAAAACCCCTACTTGTCCTTCTAGCATTTCGCTTAGGTAAGAAATGGAAACTTCCTCATCGTTCTCAACCGTCATCAAGTTGTAGGCATGATAGAGATTGTCTTCTCGTTTATTTGCTTTGAGTGTATGTTGTAAATAACTCAAACATAATTCAGAAAAATGAACAAGCTCGCTTACCGCTATCTCTTTCTTTTCTCCGTGAAATGATTTCTCGTAAATGGTTTGGCGGTAGCTACTTCCTGCCATTCCTAAGCCGTCTAAAATAAGTTTTCGGTCTTGGTCGTTCAACTTGCCAGACAAAAGATCTTCATGCTGATTGAGTGTTGAGATGACTGCGGAATAGAACAATTTCAATTCTGCCGAAACCTGTACAGTTTCCATTTTGGAATTGCCAAAAAGGTTTTTGGAGAATTTGAAAAAGCGAATCATGTAATAAAGCGTAACCATAGACACGCCATTTCCTACTAGCGCATTGTTGGCATCATTCCACTCTGGGCGTTGCGTATTCATCCAAATACCGCCTTCGGGAATAAAATTTGACATTTTGGCGAGCAATGTGGCAAGTATTTTTTCGACAAAATTAACTTGAACAATCTTTTTGTTCTGATTCGTTAGCAATGCGCCATCTGCTCCTAAAGTAGCTTGCCTCTTAGAGCTCGCTTCATCTGCTTCATGGTCGAAATCAATGGTATCTTTCGGGTTTAAAAGCAATTGATAGTATCGCTTTATTCTGTACGGCACATCTGCGTACACAAATAAATCTTCATTGAAATAGCTTTCAAGTTTGTTTGGATAATGCTTTTCGGAGAACTCCAAAAACTTCAGGAGATAGATAATTTGATGGTCGCCCCAGTAGCCAATGTAAGACCACGGATCGTCTGGCTCAATTCGCTCCCAATCAATTCCATTTTTGGTAACTCGGTACGGATTGTACCCATCGAAAGTAGAAGCATTCAAAAACCTGAATATCATTCCTTCAATAAACTCGGGATAGGAATGCGCCAAGGCTTCCCAGTTTTGGAAAATGTCTCTCCAGTTTCCTTCGTAATCTAATATTTTTGACCCATCATTTTCATCATAGGTATTGATGGAAAATTTGTTCCAAGGTCTGCTTGGGTCTCCGTGTCTTCTGCTGAATTTCAATGGTAAGTACTCCAAACTTAGCCTTTTGAAAGAGGAATCATCAGAGTCAGAAGCTACTTTGAGTAGTGTTGAAAGACCAAATTTCTCAGATAGTTTACTGATGTTGCTTTCACTTTCCTTCGCTACTTTTTTATTCGCCTTGAATAGATATTTAACAAAATCGTCTTTTTCGATTTGGTAATTATCATCGAATATTCCCCCTCGCATAATATTGAAAAGCGAGTTGGCAAAATGTCTTGTGTTTCTTCGTTTGTCGTTGGAGAGTTGCAAAGCATCTGCTCCTGCATTCAATTGAATCAGCTGTTTTGTTCCCAATTCAATGTCTTTTTCAACAGACTCAAGAAGGTTTGAATCTTTTTGGATTGAGTGGGCAAGTTTGGTAATTGGTGCTACGTTCTGATTCACGTTGGCAAAAATCGTCCATTTTTTCTCTCCATTCTTGGAAAGAATAATTTCTTTGGAGATAAAATATGCTCCTTTTTTTGCTTTCACATCTTCTTCCTGCGTCAAGGCAATTCCATTTCGGAAGTTGTCTAATTGCTCGGAAGATAATAAATAGGTTGGTTTCTCTAAACCTAAAGACCAGGCGATATTTGCTTTGAGTGCTTCGCTCGGTTCTGCCTTATCTACAATAATGGCACTTAGTGCAAAAATGCCAATTCCACTATTTCCTTCTAGTTCGCTTCTTTTGTAAGCATCTACCAGGTTGCTACGGTCGTTCTGCAAAGCACTTCCAACTCCATAGGGGATTAGGTTTTGGATTCCATCAAGCAAATTAATTTTCACTTCTTCTTTACCATTGTTGGTAAGTTTACTCTTTTTGACAAATCCATACAGATTGCTAGAGTTCCATTCGTAGCGAAAAGTGAGTTCCAAATCGTGGTTTACTTCCTCGAAAATCACTTTGTTTCCGTACACATTCTTGTACAGATTCCGAGTGGTTTTAAAGAGCGATTCGTACCTTAAAGAGAACGGTTCCCAAATTTGTTCTTTGCCATTTTTATAAACTATGAAAATAGATTTACTTCCTGTTATTTCCGATGATTCAATAATTTTATCATCTGTGTAATAAGGGAATAAGGAGTTCTCAGAATCTTTCCTTCCTGCGCTCAATCCGCCATTACTCCCAATGAACATCCAATGATTTGAATCACTTACTATACTCATAAAAAATGGACGCATGTTATCCACATTGGAAATTCGATAGAAACTCTCATTGTCAATTTCGATTTCCTCTAGTTGTATGCTGTCTGGAGTTGTATTGTTTTTCATAGATGGTTAAAAATGGATTGTATCATTTTTCATATTCTCTGATTGAATTTATTGCTCATCAATTTTGAGTAGCAAAATTCAACCGTATTATTTTTATAGTTGAATAGGTCGAGTTTGGAACTCGACCTATTCAACTATAAACTTACTCTAAAATTCAGATAATCTTATTTAGGTTTTATGGATTGAGCGTTACTGAAACATTATCAATATTTGCTGAAACGCTACATCCTGCATCTCCACCACAAACTGACTGTATCAAGAATGAAATACCTTCAGAAACATCTGTACCAGTTGGTATAGTAAAAGTACCAGTATAGGTTTGCCAAGTGCTTCCTAAAGCGCCTGGGTTTAGCACCTCTGTGAAAGAAGCTCCAGCAGCACCTTCTCCGAAAAGCAATACGTTGAATACTCCACCAGGAGGAACAATTGTGCCAATATGATCGAATTTGATTTGTATCACATCTCCATCCTTAACCGTACCTGCTCCAATTCGTTCTTGTTTAATACCAGGATTACTAGGCCCACTTGTAGACATTTTTGCTGAAAATGAGCCACCATTGTTGACTGTATTATCAATTGAAGCAAAACCCCCATTATCAAATAAGTCCCAACCACAGTCATCTCCTGTTTCAAAACCTCCATTTGAAACTAAGTCTCCAGCAGGTGGAGGACAAGTTGTTCCACCACCTCCGCCACCAGCAGTAGTTTGTTCAATATCATCAAAATAGAAATCACCTGCTGTATTCCCAGGGCCATCTACAAAAATCACCAATGTATTGAATTGGTCTGAAGAGGTGAACGTAAATGTCAATTCTTCCCAACCAGTACCACCGTGATTTGCAGAAATCTCCGTTGGTGCACCAGCTCCTTCGAACTTCAACAACACAGGCACTCCTACAGTTGAATGAACTTTCATTTTTATCGCTTTATCCGTAGAGAAATCTACAGCATTCGCTAAAGTGAAGGCTCCACCCTCCCAATTAGCACCTGAATTGGTTATTTGAAGAACTTTAGATGCTGTAGCATTAATTCCTGTAAGGAATGGATTATCTACTATTGCATCAGTTGCTCCATTAAACTCTACAAAATCATAGGTTGTGGCAACACAATCAAAGTCCATTGGAAGTTTTAAATCAGTATCGGTACAAACATCTCCAACTTGCTCAATGTCATCAAAATAGAAGCTACCTGCTGTATTCCCAGGACCATCCACAAAAATTACTAGTACATTGAATTGGTCTGAAGAAGTAAACTCAAAAGTAAGTTGTTCCCAGCCTGTACCACCGTGATTTGCAGAAATCTCCGTTGGTGCACCGGCTCCTTCGAACTTCAACAATACGGGTACTGCTACGGTTGAATGAACCTTCATCGTAATTTTCTTATCTGTAGAGAAATCTACAGCATTCGCTAAAGTGAAAGCTCCTCCTTCCCAATTAGCACCTGAATTGGTTATTTGAAGAACTTTGGATGCTGTGGCATTAATTCCTGTAAGGAATGGATTATCTACTATTGCATCAGTTGCTCCATTAAACTCTACAAAATCATAGGTTACATTACTACAATCAAAATCCATTGGAAGTTTGAGGTCTGAATCTCCACATGCAACACCTCCTGCAGAAACAATCACACTTCTTGTAACCTCCGTAGCCGCATTTCCTGCTGCATCACTTACATTGTAAGTAATTACATAAGTTCCTACTGTATTTACATCAACAGCATCGCCAGCTACTGCAATGTTTGCAGTAATATCACCATCAAAATTATCAGATGCAGTTGCGCCTGGGTCAGTGAAGGCATCTCCGATAGTGAGGTTAATAGTAGAAGCTCCATTTAAAGTTATAACAGGAGCTATAACATCTGCAGCTTGAATATTTACAGTCCTAGTAACTTCAGTGGCCGCATTTCCTGTGGCATCACTTACATTATAAGTAATGACATATGCTCCTATAGTATTTACATCTACATTATCTCCAGCCACAACTATGCTTGGGGAAAGATCACCATCTACATCATCTACAGCAGTTGCTCCTGGATCAGTAAAAGAATCTCCAACAATAATACCTACAACAGCATTTCCATTCAAAGTAATCGTTGGCGCAGTAATGTCTCCTGTTTCAGTTTGGCTAATGTCATCGAAATAGAAAGTCCCAGCAGCAGCAACATTAAAATCGGCAAAAATTGTCAATGTTGAATAGGATTCAGTAGAATTAAAATTGAATTTAATCATTTCCCATCCTGTGCCTCCATGACTCACACCAGTTTCTATATTTCCAGCTGTTCCATTTTCCAGTTTTACTAGAATACTATTTATTGGCTTGTTAGACCAAAACTTCATGGTTATAGACATTTCTGTACTCAAGTCAATAGGCGTTCCCAAATTGAAAGATATGCCCTCAAAATTTTCACCAATATTCGTGATTTTCCCCACTTTTGTAGTTGTATTATTAACTCCTGAAAGATCAGGGTTATCAACTACTTCAAAACTAGTACCACCAAAAGCAGTAGCTTCATATCTAACATCAACCTCATCAAAATTACTTGGCAATGATACTGCCTTAAATACGAGAATAGTAACATCAGCTGTGATACTTTTTGAATCACTCTCTTTGTTGATAGCAGTTAGTTCTACCGTATAAGTTCCACTAGCCGCATACACATGAGTAGGGTTAATTTCTTCGGTTATAGTACTACCATCGCCAAAATTCCACTCATAGCTAAGCGCATTTTCTGTGTTGTTGATAAAGTTTACAGTTCCGTCCTCATCTTCTATTGTGAAATTGAAATCAGGTACTATTTCGGGAACAGTCTTGCCTTCATCATCATCACAGCCCACTAGAAACACTCCGAGTAGGAGGAATGTCGCTATCATTACATTTTTCATATACATTTTCATATTTTTGCCTTTATTGTTTTAATTAGTTGATTTCTAGTTATTTATAAACTCTTACATAATCCACAATCATAGTTTGTGGGAAAACTGTTTCATCGTTAGGAGCACCTGGTAGCTCTCCACCAACTGCCATATTCATAAGCAAGAAAAAAGGCTTATCAAAGACCCATTCGCCTGGTACATCGGCTGGAGTGAGTTGATTGTAAAGCACATCATCTACATAAAAATTAACATACTCTGGTGACCATTCGATTCCGAAAACATGAAAGCCTGTATCAAAGCGATCATTTTTCAACGTGTAACTCTTACCTATTGACTCAGCTCCCGAATAACCCGGTCCGTGCAAAGTACCAAAAACACTAGTTGGGTTTTGTCCAAGGTATTCCATAATGTCTATCTCTCCAGCTTGTGGCCATGGGTTGCTACCTATATCTGCGCCCAACATCCAAAATGCTGGCCAAATTCCTTGTCCAAATGGAAGTTTTATACGAGCCTCGAATCGCCCATATCTTTGCTCAAACTTATCTCTTGTAATTAGTCTGGCAGAAGTATATGAAGCACCTTGGTAAGATTCTTTTCTTGCGGTAATCAATAATTTACCGTTCTGTACAGTTACATTTTCAGTACGACCTGTATAGTATTGCAACTCATTATTCCCCCAACCATTATCTCCCGTACCAACTTCATAGGTCCAAAGAGAAGCATCGGGCGTTCCATCTGTATCAAATTCTTCCTGCATTACTAGATTCTCGAAATTCACAACAGTTTGCGTATCATCTTCGCAACCTGATATTGCTACTATTGAGAATATAAATAATATTTTGAATAAAGACTGCTTCGTTTTATATCTATTTTTCAGTTTCATATTTATGAGGTTTTTGCTTATTTGTAGAGGTACATGTTATCGACTAGGATTTCTGTAACAGAGCCGGGGAGGGCAGGATTCGTTCCATCAGTAACAAAGAAAAATAAGGAAAGAGTCGATTTGTCAAAAGCACCAGTAAAGGAAGACAATGGAATATCCAGACTGCTCCAACCATTTGCCACTAAATCACTACTTGGTATGTTGTAGAATCCTTGTGTCTCAACCCCACCAGTATTTGATAGTAGTATCACTCTAATAAAATCGCCAGCTTCAATTACTGGTTTGTTGACATTAATATCAACATGGTAATGCGTTTTGTCAGAAGCATCGACTGTATTTAAAGTTTTGAGTGCTACAAAATTCAATTCTGTGTACTGGATAATCTGATTTCCATTAATATTTATATCATTTCCTCCCAATGTAGTTTGCCCATCTTGATTGAAAAATCCATTGTAGTATTCGATAGCTGGATTTGTATAACTATCACTAAATATCGATGTCACATTATTCGCTTCTCTTGTTGGAGTGGGTGCTGGGTCAAAGTCCCCAACCGATTCAATTGTCAACGAGCCTGCCGCTTTTACCCCTGCTAATATTGCCGTAATTTTCACAGTTCCGTCTCCAATTACGGAGATTTCGCCAAGTTCGCTTATGGTAGCAACAGTATCATTTGAGAGCTTAAAATCGAAATAAGCTGGAGCAATGCCTAAGGTTTGATTTGAGCCATCGCCTAGATTGAAAGTCTGGGTCAATCCCGGCAATATTGAATTCGAACCTATGAAACTGGTAATCGTTTCGTCATCTCCTCCATTGATTGCAGGCCTTGGTTGCGCCACAGTTCCGAGCTTCTCAAATTTCAATTCGTCAATCCAGAAAGTATAGCCGTTTCCACCGTTTTCTAGCGCATCCTCTGCATACCATAACATGCCCGTTTCACGGATAAGTTTACTAGGGTTTGGAATTGGAATAACAAACTTCCTCCAATTCGTACCGACTCGCAAGTTTGATTTAGTTACTTTGAATCTATCTGTTGGGCTAACCCCAAAGCCTATTTCATTGATGACCGCTCCTCTATTGGCTTTTGCCCAAAAGGTAAGTGCGTCATAGCCAGTTAGGTTTCGCCCCCCATTGTCTGAAAAAGTAGCTCCCGCATATCTGTCTCCTATACTTGGCACATCAATCCGCATGGATGCCGTACCCGAATAGAAAGTTTGATTATCAACCGTAAAAGCATCTTGTCTAGAATCTCCAAATGGAAAGTAATCCAAACCGCCACTAAATCCGTCTATAAATATTTCAGCTGTTGTCGGATAGGTTGCTGGTACCGCTTCATCTGACAAATCTCTTTCGCAACTGGATGCCATCATTGAGATGACTCCAAGCAACATGAAAGCCTTAAAATGTATTGAGTTTATTTTTGTCATTTTCATATAATTATTGTCCTAAGTTAATGTGTAGATAAGTTCTGAATTCCCACTCATTTCCCAACGGAAAACCAACTGGACTACCAACTGGCGAAGTAGCAAAATCTTCTGTTATTGCACTTGGTAAGTAGCGTGAAGAGTTCTGGTCAAGCGAACGCCATGTAAAACGCATACCCAATGTAGTGTTCGGAAGTACAAACCAATCTTGCTTGCCTATTGTGGTAGAGATATCTGCCATTAGTTGCAATGGGAATGTTAGGTTAAAATCTCGGTGAAAATCGAAAGGTCCCCAATCGTTTACCTTGACATGAGAAGCAATTTTGATGGATTTGTAAATTAATCGAACATCTCCACCAAATCGTTCTATTGTTCTTGTATCTGGGCCATTTGCTTGACCATTTCCTCCGTACAAGTTAGTAATTATACCAAAATTAGGACTAAGTTTATTGACAATTCTACCATGAACTTCCCACAAATCGAGTGCGGGTGGAGCACCTGGAGACGGAGTCTGCGATCTTCCACCATCACCAGTAAATAGGATTGCTGCATCTTGAGATGTTGGTAAATGACGATAGACGAAACCAAGACTTGCTGCGAACGGAGCATCTTCTGAACGATCACTGTCCCATGCGTACATCCACGTTCCAGGTGTTGGGTCAAAAGTTAGTAAAATCTCTCCTCCAACAGTCTCTCTATTGGCTCTTACCACGAAAGGATCATTCAAAATATTTCTGAGTGCTCCAGCACCTCCAGCATTCATTGGCATAGGATCTACCAAAGGTTTTTGCCACAAAAAGTTAGGCGCAATCTGGATTTTTCCAACATTGTAAGTGAATCCAGTCAAGAAATTTGTTTGGTTTCCACTTCCCGTATCTTTGAGTCTCCATCCTGTGAAGGTTTGAGTTGCATCCGCTCCTCCATTGGCAACTAAGCCCATGGCAGCAGCCTGCATGTACCAATTGATTTTGCCACCTTCATAAGTAAACTTTACCTTACCTCCCCAAGTATCGGAATCTTTTATTTTATCATCAAAAACCTTATAATTTCCTTCTTCCCCAGTGGCAAATTGAAATGTTCTTCCTACCAATGGCTGACCGCCCCAAATTCCACCCGCTTCTATTTTTATCTTACCAAAATCTCTTTCTGCATGCAGTGTGAGTCTTCTCGTTTTTGGCTGGGGAACTGCCAATGAACTCACACCAGCTCCCAGTTGATCAATGTCTTCATGGAAAACGCCTGCCAACTTAAATTTGCCTACTGACCTTTGGTACTTTACCAAAATAGCGGGGTTTGCTCCCCACCAAAGTTCAGGACCATATGCCACCTTAAAACCATCAAATGCTTTTTTACCCGTGATTTCCATACCACGAGGTGAAAGACCATTATAAATATCTATGTTTGGTCCATAATTTGCCTCTGGGTATAATCCGAAGAAATCGCCTTCATAAGCCCAATGATAATGACCTGTTCGATAAAACCCTTTCAGTTCAAAATGTTTACTATCCCAAGTATATTCTGCTCGATAAACTTGCACACGGTCCAAAACTGCATCAACGCTTCCTGTTGAGGTTGTAACTGCAACTGGTCTTGCTCTATTCTCATAAAAAATTGCATCAATTGGGTTCTGAGCTACATTTCCTACCACATTGAATACTACATTGGCTCTCACATTTTCAGCAGGTCTTGCTTCAATTCCTACATAGAAAGATTCCATGTTATCAAACCCTTTTTCATTGGGGAAAACTGGGTTATTTGGATCTGAATCATCAGGCGTAGTTGTTAGTTTTCCACCTGTAATGAAAGTTGAAAATTCAGCTCTCAATTCACTAATACGAAGTTTTCCACCTTGTTCTCCTTGCAAAGCAGATTTGTCGCTTCTTGCTTTAATGACAGCATCAGAAAGCTTTATAGTTTTAAAATATTCACCAATCGACTCAAGCGTAGTTCCTTCAGCATAAGGATTCAATTTATGAGCCTCTGCCAGCGAGTAATAAGCCGCACGAGGATACAACTGATACATGCCATTTGCATTAGTCTGTCCTTTCGCACAAACGCCAAACCACTCCTCATTCATGTTATTCTCTCCCTCTTCAAAATCTTTTGAATAACCTCCATTTGGCCACGAAGCATTATTATCGTGTATGTCTAAATTTTTGGTTTGCCCGAATTTCCACCAGCCATCACTAAATTGGAAAGTATATCCACCAAGTGAATTGTTTGCCAAACCTAATCCAGCAGCATTGTCATAAATTTCCTTCCAATTTCCTGTCATATAGAAAGCTTGCGCCTCCTGATCTTCTTTGCTTTCCATTGCATTGTAAGAGTCGGCTCCAAACTCTGTAAACATAATTGGGAGATTTAATTCATCTCTTACCTTTTTGAAGGCATCGCCAAAAGAAACTCCTCGATACATATTTGTACCCAAAATATCAATATCCTTACACTCTTCTTTTATAATGTCTAGGAAAAGTAAATCGCCATTACAAATGGCAATTGGATGCGAAGTATCTATCGCTTTCATGGCTACAACCGCCTCGTTGAATGTTTTGTACATGGAACGAGCACGAGCGGTAGATTTCCTGTCTTCTATCGGAACACTCTCCGTTTCAGCACCTTCCCAGAAAAGTCCGTAATTATTTTCATTTCCTAATAAAAACAAGAGTAAACCTGGTGTGTTTTTGTAGGTTTCAACCAGTTCTTTCGTTTCCTTAATTAGAAGTGCCTTGGTTTTAGAATCGCTATACTCAGTATTTGCAATCCATGCACCATCAATTGACAATCCATACCTACCAAAAGCGTGATTCAGCATAGTATAGATACCATGATTTTCGTAAATGTATTCAATCCACTTTGGTGGAACGCCTGTGTACATCCTTACAGAATTGACACCCATCCCTTTCAGAAAAGACATTTCGTAATCTAGCGCACTCTTAATCAACTCATCAGATTGATTCCACAAACTGTAAGAAAAGTTTGTTCCGATTGGGAAGTAATCCCAATTCATGCCATTGATCATAAACGGTTTCTCATTGACAATCAATGACATTCCTTTATCATCTTGGCGTACATACACCTTATCTCCCTGCGACCTTGCGGCAAAGGCTGATAAGATTAACAATACGATTAGGTAGGTTTTTTTCATATTTATTATTGATTTATTATAGTGGAGGTTGCTACTGCTATTTTTTCTATAAAGAAATACTTCATTCGTTTGCGCTTAATTGCAGAAAGCTCTCACAAACTAGAGAAGGATTATCCCTTCAATAATTTTGTGGAAGAAAAGTGTTTGAAAAAA
>JBLIFI010000063.1:0-14747 GCA_047633715.1 Flammeovirgaceae bacterium | reverse complement strand
TGGTTGCCAACAGTACAACCAATGCGGTAATCATTACCAATGCAAAAGGGGAAATTGAATATGTCAATCAAGGTTTTACGGATATTACCGAATACACCGCAGATGAAGTAATGGGCATGAAGCCTGGCTCATTCCTCCAAGGCCCAGATACAGACCAGAAAACAATTGATAGAATTCGAGAAAAACTGACCAAAAAAGAGTCATTTTATGAAGAAATTTTCAATTACGGAAAACATGGCAGACCTTATTGGTTAGGAATTAACATCACACCTGTTTTAGATGAAGATGGCGAAGTACTTAATTTCCTAGCGGTTGAGTCGGATATTACGGAACAAAAAGTACGTGAGAAGGAGTTGGAGAAATTGGCAATGGTTGCCAATAGCACAACCAATGCGGTAATTATCACCAATGCAAAAGGAGATATTGAATATGTGAATCAAGGCTTTACCACTATTACTGAATACTCAGCTGAGGAAGTAATGGGCAAAAAACCTGGTTCATTCCTGCAAGGCCCAGATACTGACCAGAAAACAGTTGATAGAATAAGAGAAAAACTTACCAAGAAAGAATCTTTCTATGAGGAAATTCTCAATTATGGCAAATACGACAGACCTTATTGGTTGGGTCTAAATATTACTCCTGTTTTAGGAGACGATGGGGAAGTCGTAAACTTCCTAGCTGTTGAGTCAGATATTACGGAACAAAAAGAACGTGAACAAGACTTGCAAGAAGCTTTTGATAAGCAGAAAGAGCAGGAGGCTATTCTTAGAACACAACAAGAGCAAGTTCAAGCCATCTTAGACTCTACTGACTTAGTAGTATTTACCTTAGATAAGGAAGGTATCTTTCAGTTCTCCGATGGAAAAGGATTGAAAAAAGTAGGTCTGAAACCAGGAGAAGTAGTGGGTCAGTCTGTATTTGAGTTATACAAAGATGTACCTGAAACAATAGAAAAAATACAAAGCTCATTAGACGGAAACTTTGAAGAACATATTTCCATTGTAGGGGAATTAATATTTAGCAATCAGTACTCCCCTATTCTAGATGAGAAGAGTAATGTCATAGGCATGACAGGCGTAGCACTCGATATTACTGATGCCAAAAAAGCTGAGGAAGAAATCAAAAAGAATGCAGATTTCATCCAAAAAACTTTTGATGTTTCACTCGATGGTTTGATGGTAATGCACGGACCTGAATTTGTGGATTGTAATCAGGCATATCTAGATATGTTGGGCTTCGAGAGTAAGGAAGAAATCATTGGCAAGAATCCTGTTGACCATTCTCCTGAACTGCAACTAAATGGGAAAACCTCTGCTGAAATGGTACTACCAGTTATTCACAGCACAGTAGAAAAAGGCTCTTATGTCGTTGACTGGAGACTAAAGCATGTCAATGGCACATTGGTTGAAACTGAAATCAACCTCGTTTTAGTAGAAATGCGAGGGGAAGTACCTGTTATGCAATTGACCATTCGGGATGTGACAGAACAGAAAAGACAACAAGAGGAAATCAAGAAAAATGCTGATTTGATTCAGAAAATTTTCGATTCTTCTAAAGATGGATTGTTAGTAATGGAAGGCTTAGGCTTTGTAAGCTCCAATCAAGCTTATGTAGATATTGTGGGAGAAGAGTCTGGAGAAGCTATACTCGGCAAAAGCCCAATAGATTATGCACCAGATGTACAACCCGATGGAACGCCAAGTTTACAGCACGCAGAACAACTGATTGCCAAAGTAGTTCAAGACGGTTCACTTTCTTTTGAGTGGCAAGCACAGAAGGTAGATGGCACTTTGGTAGATACTGAAATCAATGGAGTTCTATTAGACATGAAAGGCGATGTGCCTGTTATTCAGTTTACCATTAGAGATGTAACTGAAAGCAAAAAAGTGCGTGAAGCAATTGCAGAAAGTGAGCAAAACTTCCGTCAAATTACGGGCGCAACACCTGGAATGCTTTTCAAGCTGGAAAACGATGAGAATGGAAGCCCTGAGTTTACTTATGTGAGTGACTTCTCGAATGAATTATTTGAAACACCAGCTCAAAGTTTTGTAGATGATATAGACTACCTCTGGGCGATGATTCACCCAGATGATTTACCAATGGTTTATGAGCAATTAGAAAAAGCAGTAAAAACACGTGATAATTGGGAGTCAGAATTTAGAATTATCACACCATCTAATGTATATAAATGGGTAAGGCTAGAAGCAAAAAATGATGAGAGTGGTGACAGTTTTGGTGATTACGGAATCATTCGTGATGTTACCAACCGTAAGAAAGCACAACTAAGAGTGCAACAGCAAAATACAGTGCTAGAACAACTAACTCAATACAATGAATTAGGCTTAGATTTGCATAAAGGACTAAACATAATTACAAAAGCAACAGCTAGCGCACTTAATATAGAGCGAGTGAGTATTTGGCTTTATCAGAATCAAAACACTGAAATCATTTCATTAAGTTTATTCAGTATAAAGAAAAATAGTCATGAGCAAGGAATGGTGTTGTCAGAGAAAGACTTTCCTAAATACTTTGCGGCCTTGGCCAACAATCAGAATATTGTTGCCAATGATGCCAATACAAATTATGCTACTGTAGAGTTTAGTGCTGAATACCTGCCAAGTCTAGGAATTTCATCTATGCTAGACGTACCCATTACATTTCGTGGTGAAGTATTAGGGGTAATTTGTTGCGAGCATACTGGAGAGTCTAGAAAATGGACTTCTGATGAAATCAAGTTTGTAGAGTCTATCACAGATACTGCAACGCTAGTATTTGATGCGGAAGAGAGAAACAAAGCGAAGGAAGAGTTGGAAGCTTCGGAACGTCAATTCCGTCAGGTAACCAAGGCAGTTCCTGGAGCCATCTTTAAGCTCACGACTCACAAAGTTGGAGAGACTGAATTCAACTATATCAGTCCTTATGTGATGGAGATATTTGAGCTGTCCAAAAGGGAACTTGAAGCAGACTCGAACCCTTTCTTAGAAATAATACACACAGACGACAAAGAGTGGTTATATAAGAAATTTGAGCAAAATATTGCTGAAAATGCAATTCAAACAGACTTGGAGTTTAGGATAATTACTCCTTCTGGTAAATTGAAATGGGTCCGCATGGCTTCCATGACAGATTTACAAGAAAAAGATGGAAGGGTTTCCTACGGTATTTTCACAGATGTAACAACTAGCAAAAATGCCGAGGCAGAGACTAAAGGAGTTGTTGACGCAATTGGTAATGCAAGTGGAGTAATAGAAATGGATACGGAAGGCAAATTGCTGAATGCGAACCAAACTATTATAGACTTATTAGGCTATGAGAGAGAGGAGTTAATTGGAATCAATCACCTGAAAATCTGCCCAGAAGAGTATTCAAAATCTCCAGAATATAAAGAACTCACCGAAAAAGTAATGAGTGGAGGTTTCATGGCTGAGACTTTCCGAAGGGTTACCAAAGATGGAGGTACTGTTTGGTTGCAAGGTGTTTATAGTCCAATTCTTGATTTAGAAGGCAAGGTTTACAAAATCATGTTATTCGCCCAAGATGCAACTGTTCGTAGGGAACAAAACTCTGAAAATCGTGGTAAGCTAGGCGCACTTGACCGTACCATGGCTGTGATGAGCTTAGATTTGGATGGAAATATATTGGATTTAAACAAGGAGTATAAAGAGAGTTTAGGTTACGAAGATGAGATTATTGGAAAAAATCTCTACTCAATTCTAGCACACAAAAATGTTTCAGAAGACAACTTCAAAAGCTTGCTAGACCAATTGAAATCCAACCAAATTGTAACTGATTCCTTCAAAAACATTACGAAAGAAGGGAAAGAGGTTTGGATGGAAGGCTCTTTCAACCCAATTACAAATTATGATGGAGAGGTGATAAAGATTGCTGCTTATATGCAGGATATTACAGAACGTAGGATAATGAACTCCGAAAATCGTGGTAAACTCCAAGCAATTGATTCTACAAATGGAGTAATTGAATTTGAGTTGGATGGAATAATTATTACCGCCAATCAAAGCTTCCTCAATGCTATTGGTTATTCTGAAGAAGAATTAGCAGGAGCGCACCATAGAAAGCTAGTAGAGGTTGAATACGCCCAGTCCAAAGAATATAAACAATTTTGGTTGGATTTGGCAGAAGGAAAATCCTCCGAAGGCGATTATAGAAGAATTAAAAAAGACGGTTCAGAGGTTTGGTTACGAGCCGCCTATAATGTAATTTTGGATTATGATGGAAACCCTTTCAAAGTAATTAAGTATGCGACTGACATTACCGAATCAAAAGTAACCTCCATTGCATTGACCAAATTCGTAGAAGAGTTGAGTCAAGGTAATTTTGAAGCTACGCTTGAATTGAAAGGTATCAGACCAACAGGGGATGGTGCAGAAATGGTAAAAAGTGCTATTTCGCTGAGTTATAACCTCTCTAGAATTGTTCAGGAAGTAAATAGAGTTGTTGAGTTGGCAGGTAAAGAGGGGAAACTAAATGAGCGTCTAGAAATTGAAGGTCTTGGCGGGTCTTGGCAAGAGTTGGCAGGTTCAATTAACCAACTACTTGCTTCTATTTCCCAACCACTTATAGGAATGGGAAGAGTGATTGAGTCGCTTGCCGATGGAGATTTGACCGATTCTTATTCTGATGTTGCTACAGGAGATATACAAAACATGACTAATGCATTGAACAATGCACTTTCTAGTTTGAATACGCTACTGCTACGAATCAAGGATAGTTCTGGAACTATTAAAGGTGCTTCCTCCGAAATGATTGACAAATCTGTGAAAATGAACACCAATGCTAATTCGGTAATTGATGCCATTCAGGAAATTGCCGCCAATATGGAGAATCAACTTCTGAAAACGGAAGAGTCCTCTATTCTGGTTCAAGGAATTATGAGCGCTGCGCAGGATACGAGTTCCAAAACGAACTTCATTACCACTTCGGCAGAAAAAGGAATGAGAAGTTGTGAAAGTGGAATGGAAATCATTGCCAATCTGGTAAAAAATATGAGTGAGATTTCCAGCTCGGCAGATTCGACCTTTACTTCCATTGATGCCTTGGCTTTACGTTCCGATGAAATTTCGAGTACGCTGAATGTAATTACAGAAATTGCCGCACAAACTAACTTACTTGCCTTGAATGCCGCTATTGAGGCAGCCAGAGCAGGAGAAGCGGGTCGTGGTTTTGCAGTAGTTGCCGAGGAAATTAGGAAACTGGCAGAGGATTCAAAAGATTCTGCCAACCGAATTGACCGTGTAATTAAAGATGTTCAGAAAGATGTATCTTCTGCCTCTGTTACTATTGAGCGAATGAAGTCGAATGTGAATAA
Organism: Flammeovirgaceae bacterium; assembly: GCA_047633715.1. Classification (GTDB taxonomy): domain Bacteria; phylum Bacteroidota; class Bacteroidia; order Cytophagales; family Flammeovirgaceae; genus JBLIFI01. Next base: position 9,421 of record JBLIFI010000063.1, on the reverse strand, counting down.
TGGAAATGAAGCAACTCATAAAGCACAAGATGTGTTTGAGAGTATTTCCGTCTCCAGTCAGGAAACATTGAATTTCTCTAAGGAAGTACTTGCTTCGGCAGATAATCAGCAGAAATCAATTAGTGAAGTGGTTGAGAATATCGCTAAGATTGTGGCAGTATCTGACCAGACAGCGAGAAGCACCGCACTCGTATTAAATTCGGCAGTTGAGTTGAATGTATCTGTAGATCAGATTAACAGCACAACAGAAAACTTGGCAGAAGTTGCCACAGAGTTGAAGACAAGAATTTCACAATTCAAATTGAAAGAGTAATAATAGTATTCAGTCTAAAGTCCAAAGTCGTAAGTTTAAATCTTATGGCTTTGGGCTTTTTTTGAATCCTGTTTTATGGTTACTTTGGACTTAATACTTTGGACTTTAGACTAATTTTTCATGACAGAAGTAAAAGAGAAAAAAAACGCAGGCGCAACTACCCAAATTATCGTATTTAAACTAGGTGGCGAAGAGTATGCCTTGGAGATTGATAAAATCAAGGAAGTAGTTCCCACTCCACCCATTTCAAAAGTGCCACTCACACCCGATTTTGTGAAAGGAGTTGCCAATATTCGTGGGAGTATTTTGGCAATTATAGATTTGGAAGAGAAGTTTGAATTGGTTCAGAATAAAACCACTATTGACTCACAATATACATTAGTGGTGGATAGCGAAGATTTGAATATGGCGATTTTGGTAAAGGAAGTTCCCAATACACTTTCTGTTTCGTTGGATGATATTGATAGTTCTCCAAGTATTATCCAAGAAAGCTCCAGCGAGCAGAGCTATATTAAAGGAATTGTGAAATTGGACAAACGCCTCATTATTCTCATCAATTTGGATGCAGTTATCTCCAAAGGAGATTTGAAGAACATATTGGTTTAATGCAGAAGTTAGAAAATATGGGAATCAAAAATTGGTTTGGAATGAGATTTCAAACCATTTCCCCCATTCCTCACGAATCATTTTTAACTATAGCTAGTTAAGTTTATCTTTACGGCTATAATTTTATTTGCAAGTTCACACGTTTTCAAATCTCCATGTTCCAGTTTCTTACAGAATATTCTCTTTGGTTCGCCATTCCTGCTGTTTTGGTTGGATTGGGTGATGCCTATCTGCTTTACAGTAAGAAATATACTTGGTCAAAAAATATAAATCGGCTTTTGTTTGGAGTGAGATGGCTGTTGGTAACTGTTTTGTGCCTCTTACTTCTTGGTCCATTTACCAAAATCCTGCAAAACACCGCAGAGAACCCGATTGTGGTTTTGGCAGTAGATAATTCCCAATCGTTACCTTTAGTGAAAGGAGCGGAAATTTCCGATGAAATCCGTACAAAGCTAACCGAGCTTTCAAACCAACTCCGAGAGAAGGATTTTGAAGTGGAAATACAAACTTTCGACCGCTCAATCCAACCAGATAGTTTACAGAATTTGCAGTTCGATGCAGGAAAAACAGATTTGAGCGGAATATTGCGAAATATTCAATCCAATTACGAAAATAAAAACTTGGCAAGTATTGTGTTGGTTTCCGATGGAATTTACAACCAAGGCTTCTCTCCTACTTATGTTCCTTACAACATTCCAATCAATACGGTTGGAGTCGGAGATACGATTCCGCAAGTAGATTTGAATTTGCGCTCGGCTTATGCGAATAAGATTGCTTACTTGGGAAACAAATTCCCGATTGTAGCAGAGGTTTACAACACAGGTTTCGCAGGGAAATCTGCCCAAGTGAGGTTGACAAAAAATAGAAATTTGTTGGAATCTAAAACTATCCAATTCAAATCGGACGATGGTTTCCAAACTGTAGATTTCTTGGCAAGTTCCGATAAGAAAGGAATGCAACACTTTGTAATTCAGGTAATTCCACTTTCTGGCGAGTTTACCAAGAGAAATAATAGTAAGAATATCTACATTGATATTTTAGATGCGAAAGAGAAAATCCTTCTGGTTGCCAATGCGCCTCATCCTGACATAAAAGCCATTAAAAGTGCGGTAGAGAAGAATACAAACTATCAGTTCGATGTCTATATTCCCCAATTATCCGCTTGGAACAAACAGAAGAAAATCAATTTAGATGACAAGTATGATGTAGTCATTTTCCACCAAATTCCAGCAAATACTAATATCTCCACCAATATTTTAAATAAGTTTTTGGCAAAGAAAACACCAATTTGGTTTGTGGGAGGAGCGCAATCGAATTACAGAACACTAAGCCAGCGCAATGAAGTGGTTTCTATTTCAGTAAGCAGGCAAGTAGATTTGGTTACGCCACTTTTCAACTCCCAATTCAACCGATTTACTTTTTCAGATGAGAATAAAGACATTATTACGAAGTACCCACCCGTGAGCGTCCCTTTCGGAAAATTCAATTTGAAAGGCGGAGCAGAAACGGTTCTTTATCAGCAAGTTGGGAGCGTGGGAACTGACAAACCTTTACTGATGATTGGCGAGAAGAACGGGATGAAACAAGCCGTTTTACTAGGCGAAAATATTTGGAAATGGCGATTGCACGAATATTCCCTCAATCAAAACCAGAATGCTTTTGACGATTTGGTAGGAAAAACAATTCAATACCTTTCCACCAAAGATGACAAACGCAGGTTTCGAGTGTACCCAATCTCCAACGAGTTCTTCGATTCCGAATCAGTCGCTTTTGAAACTGAGGTGTACAATGAAATTTACGAACGAGTTTTCGGGCAAAAAGTAGAATTGAAAATTACGAATGAAGCTGGAGAAACCAACTCCTATACTTATGTGAACGGAAGTGGAAGCTCACAATACAAAGTGAGCGGTTTAGGGCAAGGCGTTTACAAATACACCGCTTCGGCACGAATAGAAGGAAAAACCGAAGTCAATTCAGGGCAGTTTACAGTAAAAGCATTGGAGTTAGAAGCGTTGAACACCACGGCAGATTTCAACCTGCTCCGAAACCTTGCCAATCAAAGTGAAGGGCAGTTCTACAATTACGAAAATTGGACACAACTCTCTACTCAACTTACTTCTGCCCAATTCCCCAAAATAATACACACACAAGAAGAATTTGAGGAACTCATGAACCTGCATTGGCTTATGGTTGCGCTCATTCTTTTGGCAAGTTTTGAGTGGTTTATGAGAAAATTCAAAGGCGGGTATTAACTTTCTAAGAAAGGTTTCTGCCTGTGCCTAGCTTCTTCGCTAAACATCATGGGATTTGACAAAAATCTTAGGTTGTTGTGTTCCAAGATGAGCCAATAATCTGAGTATAGATTACACTATCAAATAAACGAAACCACTAACTCCAACTAGACATGAAATAGCTTTTAACAATATTGTTCCTTCTAAATTCACTACTTGCTTTTAGCCAAGTGAGGGTTTATAAAAGCTTTATTGATACGTACCCAATCCAACTAATTGCGAACAACTATCTTAAAACAGTCAATGTAATTTATAGCTATGATAAGTTTGATACGCCAATTGCTATCAATGGGAAACTTAAAAACGGTCTGCTGACTCTCGTTGAAAAGACGGAAAAGGGAACGGTTTCTACCATTCTTGAATTCCATGAGGTTGATTTCGCACAGAATGAACTCAACGGGGGATGGATTAATCTGCTCGGTCGCACTTCCAATGCGCACCGCAACTAATTTTGGCATTTTTAATACCCGAAAACACAAAACTCTATTCATAAATCTGCACCTCAAAACGCTCACTCTCCGAACTTGCTGTTCCTCTATACATTCCCTTGGAATTGAAAACCAAGCTGGTATTTCCCAATCTATCTATACCAATAATTCCGCCTTCTCCGCCTAATTTTACTTGTTTTTCCATAATTACGAGTTCTGCGGCTTGTTGCAAAGTCAAGCCTTTGTATTCCATAAGGCAGGAAATATCATGGGCAACAACGCCACGGAGGAAAAATTCGCCATAGCCTGTGCAGGAAATGGCGCAAGTCTGGTTGTTGGCGTAAGTTCCCGCGCCAATTACTGAGCTGTCTCCAACTCTGCCATATCTTTTGTTGGTCAGCCCGCCTGTGGAAGTGGCGGCTGCCAAATTTCCGTGCAAATCCAAGGCAACTGCGCCAACTGTTCCGAATTTTCCATCACTAGAATGGTCAAGCTCCATTTTCTCTGAATTTTGGAGTTTCTGCCATTGCTTAAAGCGGAAATCGGCATGGAAATACTCGGCAGATTCGATGGCTACATCCACTTTTTTGGCAAACAACTGTACACTTTCGCCAGATAAATAGACGTAATCAGATTCATTCATCACTTTCCTGCTCAAAGTAATTGGGTTTTTGATGAGCCTGACATTGGCAACTGCGCCAGCTTCCAACGTTTTCCCACACATAATAGAGGCCTCCATTTCGTGCGAGCCTTCCGCTGAGAAAACCGAGCCTTTTCCTGCATTGAATAGCTCGCTGTTTTCCATCACAATAATTGCCTGCTCCACGGCATCCAAACTTGTTCCTCCATCACGCAAAATACTGTGCCCAGCTTTTAAGGCTTGGTTCAATACTTTGATATAGTTCGCTTCTCTCTCATCGGGCATTTTGGATTTGAGAATGTTGCCTGCGCCTCCGTGAATTGCGAGTGTGAATTTGTTTTTCATATTTTTAGAAGTCAATTTCAATCAGCAAATTTTGGAACGATGGAATTTAACTGAATGAAATCCTCCTTTTTGGTGAGGTAATCGTCAATTTTAGCATCTCCCATATTCTGGATTTTATAGGCTGGAAGCTGTTCTCCGAACATGAGAGAAACGAATGTGTCAACTAGGCGTTCCTTATTGCCATGAGACAGTTTGTACTTCTGAACAATTGAATATTCCATTCCCATGTGAGTGATTTCATGAATAATCGTATTTGCTGGATTTTTGTAATTCATGAAATCGCCTTCCCGATTGGTCAATAAAGTAATCGTTCCTTGGTCTGGGTCATAACTTCCTCCTGTGCCATAAAGCGTAAATATGATTTTGTATTTCTCAAACGTATTGAATTCCCAATCCCAATTCTCCTTTTCAGAAAAAATTTGATGAACCAATGAACTAATCAAATTCTGCTGTTCATTTACTTTTTCAATCGCTTTCTTGTAGTCTTTTTGATTGAAAAACTTAGTTTCCAAGAGCTGAATGATTGTGGCAAAATCATCATTACCGAATTCTCCTTTTTTGGATTTCACAATAAGCAAATCTATTTCTGCATCTTTCGGGAGATTGATTGTGTAGCCTTGTGTTTCAAAAAAGGCAATATCATTAATGGTTTTCCAAATTGAAGCTACTTCTTGGTCAATGGTAATAGGAACGATTTCAATTCTTGAAGCTATTTCTTTGGTTTCACAAGAGAGAATCAAGGCAATCGAGATTAGTGCTAGAAGTAGTTGGTTGGATTTCATGTGATAAATTTATTTTTTGTATTTCAATTTCCCTTCCCTATTGACAAATTTCAATGACTTTTCATCGCATGCTCCGAATTTTAGAAAATTTTCTTGCCCTTCTCTTAAAGTTATATGATTTGGACCGCTAATTTTGTCTAACTTAGTTGTACAATCATCTTCCCAAAAACAAACCTTGCAAATATCCCAATCACACTTTTCATCAAGTGTTCGATAACCACAACATGGGCATTCTTCAAGAATTTCAACCTCTCCTACTACAATTGTTTTTTCTTCCTTTATTCTTAATATTTCATTTTCTAAATAGTCATTTTTTACTCCTCTGTAATCATAATAAAGGCCTAGTAAGATTAATGGATTGTATTTTTTATCTATTGGATTGCTGTAATTATCATTCTCTTCGATTTCTTTTTTTAAGCTTTCAGAAATTTCTTTTTTTAGAATTTTAGGTGAGTTTTGAAACTCTAAATCACTATCTTTTGAGACCCACCAATCCATCAAAATATTTTCTCTTTCCTCTTTTGTTAAATCCTTTATCTGATTTTCAATAATTATTTTGATTGCTTCTTCTCGTTGCATTTTTTTAAAAGATGTAGAATTAGCAAATACACTGAACTGTTACTTTTATATTTCTCTAAACCCCTACTCCAAAATCTCCCTCACACCCTCCAAAATCATTTCTTCTACCCATCTTTTATACATTTTTCCAGAAGGATGTAGTTCGTCAGCCGCTAGTAATGATGCATCTGTTTTGGCTTCTATAGAAATAGGCGTGATGTTGAAGAATCGGACGTTTTTGGTTTCGCAGATTTCTTGGGCAATCGCATTGTATTCTGCCAATTCCCTACCAATTTTTGCGGTATCCGAATTGCTGGCGAAAGGTGTGATGCCATAGTCGGGAATTGAAACTACAAAAACTCGGTTCGTTTCATTTCCAGCAAAACCAATGGCTAGGTCAAGTAAATCGGCAAACTCTTCTCGGTATCTTTCTGTGGTAAATCCTTTTGTTTCGCCTCTATATTGGTCATTCACTCCAACCAGCAAGGAAACTAAATCGTAGGTTTTAGTGATGTTTTCTAGGTCAATTGCTTCATCTAACTCGCCCGTAGTCCAGCCAGTTTTGGCAATGATTTTTGGCGTTTGGAGTGAATCGCCTAATTTTTCCAATTCTTTCTGCAATACGATTGGCCAACGTTCTTGTTCGGAAACGCTTTCGCCAATGGTGTAGGAATCTCCCAAAGCCAAGTAGCTTTTTTTGGTTGGATTTTGTTTTATATCGTCTTGTTTGTCTTTGGTAGTCATGTTAGAAGTGTCTTCTTTTTGGCAGGAAAAAGTGATAATAAAAAATAGAATACACAGTAAATGTCTCATAAATGTAAAGTTCAACTAGGCGATTTGCAAGCTATGGTTTGGCAATTCAATATAGAACGAAATGAATTTATATCAAATAGCAAGCGGATGTACGAATTTAGATGTACGAACGGTCGGACGTTGCCTTACGATTTAAAAACAACTGATAATCAGGCTCTTGAGTCATAAATAAGTAGGAGTTCAGCAATTCCCGCTTTGTGTTTTATAAATTAAAACGAGTACTTATCTGATGTTTTCCGTGTTAATCCGTGACATGAAGTTAGTCTGGGTCGGCAATTCGATATTCCGTAGGAATCACTCTGGGTCGGCACACCAATTCCAATCACGAAAGAATGTCAAAATCATTAACCAAAATCCTAAATTCATGAAGCTTAAACCTAAGCAATTCTAAAGTGGGAACTGCTGCTAGGAGTTAAAGACATTCAAGCACTTATTCGGATTCAAAAATTCCTGTTTTTTTTGGATAATGATAAACTTTCAAATCTGAAAGAGCAATAAATAAATCATGGCGTAAGTATCCACCAATACTGCCAATTCACTTTTACTTGGTACGTGAGTCCTATCTCAACGTTGAAATGCGCCACAATTTTTTACACATCTTCTTCAAGTTTCCAAAAACAGTTTTCATTCTATTCAATTATTCTTGAAACATTCATAATATTTGATGAAATTAGCAGACTACGCAAAAGAACATTTTTATTCAATCCAAAATGGAACTCAAAGAAGCACAAGAGAAATTTATTCAGGCATGGGGAATGCTTGGTTCAAGTTGGGGAATTAATCGAACGATGGCGCAAATTCATGCCTTATTATTGATTTCCACCAAGCCACTTTCCACCGAAGACATTATGAAGGAATTGCAGATTTCTCGTGGAAATGCAAACATGAATACTCGTGCGCTCATAGATTGGGGCTTGGTTTTCAAAGAATACAAATCTGGCGAGCGAAAGGAATTTTTTAGTGCCGAAAAAGAGCTTTGGGTAATTGCCAAGCAAGTTGCTGCCGAACGCAGAAAGCGAGAACTCGAACCACTTCTGAGGATTCTGAAACAAATAAAAACTACAGAAGGAAAAGAGGATAATAAAGAATGGCAAGAGTTTGCCGAAGTAGTAGATGGAATTGAAAGTTTCGGCAACAAGGCAGACAGTTTGCTGGAAATGGTGGTAAAGGCAGATGAAAACTGGCTTTTCAGCAAAATCCTGAAAACTAAAACCAAGAAGAAGGGTAAATAGTCCAAAGTCTTTAGTCGCTAGTCCAAAGCAAATTCGGCTGGTTTAAGCGTCCACGCTTGAACCCAAAATGCAATCTTTACACTAAGTTGACAGTATTGAGTGCCCACTTATGCCTTAATACCCAAAAATACCCTTGCCTTTTTCACACGATCTTATTTTTTACTCACTACTAAATACCCAATACTCATTACCAAATTATGGAAATCAAAGAAGCTCAAAAAATTGTTGACAATTGGATAAATACTATTGGAGTTCGTTATTATAATGAACTGACCAATATGGCAATTCTCACAGAAGAAGTGGGAGAAGTTGCCCGACTGATTTCCAGAATTTACGGGGAACAATCGTTCAAGAAGTCTGATGAAGGACACGACTTGGGAGATGAGTTGGCAGATGTTTTATTCGTGCTGATTTGCCTTGCCAACCAAACGGGAATTGATTTGACAGAAGCCTTGGAGAAAAATCTCCAGAAGAAAACTATCAGAGATGCTGACAGGCATAAGAATAATGAGAAATTGAAGTGAAATAAAATATTATTCTATTTCCATAAAAGTCCCAACGGGACGACACAAAATCAGCGTAGTACGTAAGTGCTACGCAATATTATTAACTCAAAAAGCCTCTTTTTTAAACTCCTCAATCTCCTTATTCAATCTTACCAAGTCCGACTCAGGAATTCGGGAAGCATTCTCAATTTTCTCAATCATTCCGAAAAGAGATTTGGTTTTTTTCTCCTCCAGCCCAGATTTTGCGCTGAACTGACCGATGGAGATTTGGCTGAATTTTTCGGGTAAGGGAATTCCCTTCGTTCTTAAATATTCTCGGAAGAAAGTAATTTTCTTTCTCGCCAAACCTGTGTGGTCTTCCTGTTGGAAATAGAGTTTCCCAATCGTTTCTATGAACTCCAAACTATGATTTTCTGGAGCTTTCACAATAGGAATAATTCGTTATTTTCGCTTAATATTGAATAGAATGAAACCAATATTGTGGCAATTGCCGTGAACCAAGCCCATTTCAAAGGCGGGTTTGCCAGCACAAAGCGCAAAGGTGTTTTTGGCCCACTCCTACCAACTTTATAATATTCATCCCAAAGTATGGGTTTCTTTGGCAAATAAGAAAGTGCCGAGGAAACGTATTTATGATTGCTCTCTAGCAGAATGTTGTAATTGGTAAAAGCTAAAGGCGTAGAGTTGAGGTAGAAATAATCCGCTTCTATATCCAAGTTCGGATTGGTAAAACTTACTGCTCTCGCTTCCAGTTCATTCCCATTTTCATCTTCTTCTCTCTCAAATGCAACCCCACCCGAAAAATCCTGCTCTAGTTGAAATGTGTCGACAAAAGTTCCTCCGAACGAGTTCGAAGCTACAAAAACCTGATTTCCCATTTTCACCCAATCCATCAAAACCTCTAACT
>JBLIFI010000062.1:0-14943 GCA_047633715.1 Flammeovirgaceae bacterium | reverse complement strand
ACTCGAAAAACAAGCAATAAAACTGGTTCAAGCGGGGCTTCCCAAGCGTCCACACTTGAACCTAATAACTTAAACTTCAAAATCATGAATTGCACTCAATACCCAAATTCACGATAGAACCAATTTTATAATCATATTTAGAGGATACAACTAATGAGTTGTCAGCCAGAAAATCGAAATTGACATAAGGACTTAGTAGAGAATCGGGAACAGTATGAAACAATTCCATCTTGCCATTTATTACTCTGAAGATTTATCCATTCAGGTTATTGCAGTAAATAATCCCTTCATAGTCTATTTTCAGGCTGAACAAAGAGTTACTCAACTGTTCTTTGTGTTCATGTTTTGTGAATCCATACCCATCGTAACTATACAAACCTTTGTTGCTCACAACCCAATAAATGCCATCTTTAGTCTGATTAATTCCATAGATATCGATGGTGGCAAACTCCTCGCTCCCCAAAAAGAAATGGTAAGGGTCTTGGCAAAGCGCAACGAGTGACATCAAACTTAATATGAAAATGAGCAGTTTTTTTCATGGAGACAGGATTACCCACAAATGTGGAAGGTAATTGGGGGTATTACGAATATTTTTTGATGACTGACTTTCTGGATAAGTAGCAAGACAAAGACAAGCTATAATAATATTACAGGTTACTTTTATACAGCTCTGAAACTGCACTTTATTTTTATAAACCGAATATACTCAACTGTTTACCGAAACTGCATTCAGTTTTGAGGAGAACTAAATACGATTAGTTTCCGACATGAAAAAAGACTTGCTAAGTTTTCAAAAACTTAGCAAGTCTAGAATTAAGCTCCCCGAAATTGGCGGGGTACGTCCACCATTAAGTTAAGCAAATCGGGATAGGACTTACGTCCTAAGCAAAAAGGCACTAACTTAACGGTATTTGGAGTCCGCCTAGCGGAATATTCTTTAAGGAAATAGTTTGGTGTTTCGTTGGAATCACTTTCTTCCCATCAATGAAGATGGGGCAAATCCAACCAAAACAAACTTTTATATAGTCGAAATCTGGAGGGACTAATCCTCGGCAGGAACTCCCCGGGGTCGCATTCTGCCAGCTTCTTTAATCATTGCTAAACCATTCTTCTCTCTTTCCAAGTCGATTTTGAAACTCCGTTGGAAATTGTCGAAGCTGACTTCTTTGATTTCTTCTCTTCCATCAGTTTTTGAACGAGGGCAACCGCAATTTCCAATTCTTCTTTGTTGTCAGTAGAATCGAGTTTTTCAGGCGAGAAAAATTCTTCCACGAACTTGGTGGAGAATCTTCCGCTGGTAAATTCTTCGTGTTCCAAAACAAATTTGCAAAAGCTCAAAGTGGTTTGGATTCCCGTGATTTCATATTCGGCAATGGCACGAAGCATGCGCCCAATGGCTTCTTCACGGTTTTTGCCAAAAGTGGTGAGTTTGGCAATCATTGGGTCATAATAAATCGGGATTTCCATGCCTTGCTCGAAGCCATCATCTACCCGAACGCCCAAACCTTGTGGGCGCACATAGGTTTGGAGTCTGCCAATATCGGGAAGGAAATTATTTCTTGGGTCTTCAGCATACACTCGCACTTCTAAGGAATGTCCGTTGATTTCTAAGTCTTCCTGCTTAATTTCCAAAGCTTTTCCTTCGGCAATTTTAATTTGCTCTTTTACTAAATCTATACCTGTAATTTGCTCAGTAACAGGGTGTTCTACCTGCAAACGAGTGTTCATTTCCAAGAAATAGTAATTCAACTCTTTATCAACAATAAACTCCACCGTTCCTGCGCCATAATAGTTGCAGGCTTTGGCAACTCCAAGAGCTGCTTTGCCCATTCGCTCCCGAACTTCTGGCGTAATCACAGGCGATGGAGCTTCCTCAATCACTTTCTGATGCCTTCTCTGAATGGAGCATTCCCGCTCAAAAAGGTGAATAATATTTCCGTGTTGGTCGCCCAAAATTTGGAATTCGATGTGTTTTGGAGAGAGAATATATTTCTCAATGAAAACCTCGCCATTTCCGAAAGCGGAAACTGCCTCACTTACGGCTCGCTCCATTTGCTCCTCAAAATCCGCTTCCGATTCCACTACTCTCATTCCTTTTCCACCTCCGCCCGCACTCGCTTTTATCAAAATTGGATAACCAATTTCGTTGGCAACTCTCTTGGCTTCAGGAATATTGTCAATCGCCTCTTCCGTACCTGGAACAAGCGGAACATCGAACTTGGCAACCGCACTTTTGGCTGCCAATTTGTCGCCCATCGTGTTGATGGCTTCTGGCGAAGGCCCAATGAAAATCAAATTAGAATCGGCTACTTTTTGGGCAAAATCTGCATTTTCAGACAAAAAACCATAGCCTGGGTGAATGGCATCGACTCCTAAATCTTTACAAACCTGAATAATTTTATCTCCTCGCAAATAAGATTCGGAAGAGGCTGGAGGTCCAATGCAAACTGCTTCGTCTGCCATGCGAACGTGCAACGCATTTCGGTCGGCTTCGCTGAACACTGCCACAGTGGCAATGCCCATTTCCTTGGCAGAACGTATCACTCGCAAGGCAATTTCCCCACGGTTGGCTATTAATATCTTGTTTATTTTCATATTCTTAGAATTTGCGATCTAGAGTCAATTTGAGAGTTTGCAAATTAGTAAATGTGGGAATGAGAATGAAATTGGAAATGAAAAGTTGAAAACATACTGGTTTGGATTTTATGGGAAAGCGGATGCGCCAAAAACTGACTATTTCAGAGAATAAATCTTCAAAATAAAACTGTAGAGCCTGCTTCGTTATTCGTCTCACTGAAAAAGAGACCGCTGTGTAAAATCTGTCAATTGTCTCTAAATGTATAATGCTAGACATTTCAAAAAAACGAGACCTCGGCAGCGCTTGAAAACCCTGCCGAAGGTTGGTGTTAAAGCCGTTCAACGTCTGTGGCCCGACCATCAGCAGGACCTGTGGACTCTGCTAGCGATTCACTTTTGTCTAGCACTATACTCTAAGGAACGGAAATTAAATAAATGCGCTTTTTCTCTTGTTTCTTTTTGGTCTATTCTTCGTTAAAAATTTCGCCATAGCAATACTATGACTACAATTTTTGCCTTGACTAGCCTCAAAAATAAACTGCGACAAAGAAGCTATTTATTTAATCTCCATTCCTAAATGTTAAAGCAGCTTAAAAAATTAGATATTTTATGATAGTTTTTGACATAAAGTTTCTGATTTTTGTCTCACATACAAACCTCAAAAATAGAAACGGCAATTTCAACCGCTTTTTCAATCTAAAACTAAACTGATGAAACACTTTTTATTTACCATGCTACTAACATCTGTAGTTCTCTTTTCTACACATGCACAAACCACTTCTGTTACAGGAAAAGTTACCGATAGCGATACGGGCGAGGGAATGCCTTTCGTAAATGTATTTTTCCAAAATACGACTATTGGAGCTACTACTGATTTTGAAGGCAGATTCCAAATTTCATCTTCGACACCAACCGACTCTTTGGTGGTTTCTTACGTTGGCTACCTCAAAAGAGCCAAATTTGTGGAGAAGGGGAAAAAGCAAGTCATCAATTTCCAACTCAGACCAGAATCTACCACGCTGAAAGAATTGGTGATTACTTATGGAGATTACGAGAATCCTGCTTGGGAAATTATGCGAAATGTGATGGCAAACAAGAAGCGGAATGATAAACGCTCATTAGACGCGTATCAATTCGATAGCTATTCTAAAATTGAGGTAGATGTTGATAACATTTCCGAGAAATTCCGCCAAAAGAAAATTATGCAAAAAATCATTGCCGTGCTAGATAGCATTCAGGCAATGGCAGGAGAAGATGGAAAACCGATTCTGCCTATTTTCATTTCAGAGTCTATCTCCGAATATTACCACATTAGTGGCCCTGATAGAGCAAGGGAAAACATTGTCAAAACAAAATTAACAGGGGTCGGATTAGATGATGGGAGTTTAGTTTCCCAACTCATTGGCTCCTCATTCCAGCAATATAACTTCTATAGAAACTGGCTGAGTATTGCAGGGAAAGATTTTATTTCCCCTTTAGCAGATAGTTGGAAAGGTTTTTACAATTATGAACTGGAGGCAGAAGGAGAAAACATTAAAGGCTATAATTGTTACAGAATATCCTTCAAGCCTAAACGCCCTGAAGATTTGGCTTTCACAGGAACAATGTGGGTGACCGACTCCACCTTCGCTCTGAAGCAAATTGACCTGAAAATTGGGAAAGACGCCAACCTCAACTTTATTGAAAAAGTAGTGGTGCAGCAAGAAATGGAAGAGGCTGAAAAAGGTGGAGCTTGGTTGCCAAGTAAATCGAGAATTTTACTCGATATTGGTGAAATCAGAGATGATTGGGCAGGAATGTTGGCAAAATTTTATGTCTCCAACAAAAACTATGTAGTCAATAAACCACAAAGAACGGAGTTTTATGAAGATGCTTTTGTGCTAAAAGAAAATGCCAATGTAAGCGATAATGAATATTGGAAAGCAAACAGGCATGACACACTTTCGGTCGCTGAACAGAATGTGTATCACATGATTGACACCATTCGTAATTTACCCGTAGTGAAAAATTATGTGGAGATTGCTGACATCCTTTTCAATGGCTACAAAACGGTGGGCAAGTTCGATATTGGGCCTTATGCCTATCTTTATGCAAATAACAATGTAGAAGGGCATCGTGTCCAGCTTGGATTTAAAAGCAATGCAGATTTCAGTAAAAAGTTTATTGTTAAAGGTTTTGCAGGTTATGGATTTGATGATAAGAAATGGAAATATAGTGGAGACGTAGAGTATATTGCCTCTCGGAAACACTGGACAAAAGTGGGAGTCGGGCACAGCTATGACTTATATCAAATCGGGATTTTCAACGACAATCTTACCAACAATACATTATTTAATGCTTCTACAAAGTTCGGGAAATTGCGCAGGCCATTTATGCAACGTATTTCCAAAGCGTGGATTCAAACCGACCTAATGCGTGGATGGACTCAAACTATTGCACTCCGCCAGCGCAAATTTGAGCCAATCAATTCAGGCTATGATTTCCAATATAAACTACCTTTCGACACAGACCAAGTACGAAGTGAGTTTACGGTTTCCGAACTGATTTTGGAAACAAGAATTGCTTTCAAGCAGAAGTATCTCCAAAATGACAACGCCCGAATCAGTTTAGGAAACCAAGGCAGACCAATTATTACATTGCGAGCCACTTTAGGAATCGATAGTCTTTTGGGAAGTAGTTTTTCGTATAAAAAAGTGGATGTGAGAATTGAGCAAAATGTGCGTATCGGGCTTTTCGGAAGAATGAATTATGAACTTTCGGGCGGTTATGTTCCTGATGCTGTTCCTTACCCACTTTTGGAAGCACACTTAGGTAACGAGTCTCTTTTCTTTAACCGAAATTCGTTCAACCTCATGGATTTCTTTGAATTTGTGAGCGATGAGTACGCCACTTTACGAGTCAAACATAGCTTTGAAGGACTTATTCTAAACAGAATTCCACTCATGAGAAAATTGAAATGGCGTTCTTTTGCAACTGCAAACGTTCTTTACGGTTCAATCAGACAAGAGAATATAGACTTAGTGGCAGATACTCATTTGCCAAATCCCGCTTTCCAATCTCTTGAAATCAATAAGCCTTACGCAGAAGTGGGCTATGGAATTGAAAATATTTTTCGCTTTATCCGTGTGGATTTTATTCATCGTTTGACTTATTTGGATAGGCGTGTAGATGGTTCAAAACCAAATTCTTTTGGAGTGTTTTTATCGGTACAGTTTAAGTTGTAACTCATTTTATACAGAAATCACACTTTGTTAGAGTTGTAGGCAACTCCCAACTAGAATCTAGCAAAGTGTAATTTCGAGCCAAAATCAATGTATTGTGCTACTCAGCATTTGCTGCACATTGTCAACTTTGTGTTTTTCTATCAACAATCTGAACTTATCATTTAATGAACCCATCACAACCCATCGGAATATTTGACAGTGGCATAGGCGGGCTTACTGTTGCCCAAGCTATTCGCAGAAAACTGCCTAACGAAAATATTATTTATTTTGGAGATACTGCCCACCTTCCTTATGGCGATAAATCTGCTCATGCCATTCAGGCTTATGCCATAAAAATTTGCGATTTTTTGCTGAAGAATAATTGCAAAACAATATTGATTGCCTGTAATTCAGCTTCAGCTGCGGCTTATGAACTCGTGAAGGAATATACAGCAAGCAAGGCAAAAGTGCTCAACGTAATTGATCCTATCGTAGATTTTGTAAGCTCGGAGTTTGCTAACAAAAAGATTGGATTGATTGGCACTAGGGCAACCGTTCAGTCGATAGCTTACAGGAAAAAAATCAAGGCGAAAAATCAAGGTATAGACTTAAAATCAGTCGCCACTCCCCTACTTGCTTCAATGATTGAAGAAGGTTTTTTCAATAACTCAATCAGCAAAGTGGTTATTGAGAAGTATCTTTCCAACAAAAAACTGGCTGGGATTGAAGGGTTGATTCTTGCCTGTACGCACTATCCGCTCATTAAATCTGACATTCAAGCTTTCTACAAAAAATCAATCGAAATTATTGATGGAAGCGCAATTGTAGCAGATGCTTTGGAAACCTACCTTACTCAAACGCAGTTAAAAAATCCACAAGAAGAAAAAGGGAATATGCAATTCTTTGTTTCCGATTTTACTCAATCTTTCGAGGCTTCCAGCAAATTATTTTTTGATGAAAAGGTGAATTTGGTGGAGTATCCGCTTTGGGAATAGCTCTAGTGCATTGAAGTTTAGCTGGTAAAAACTGGAATATATTCTTCACTTTGCTGTCTTTCTATTTTGTATTTGAACTTGTTCCCTAGGCGATTCCATAAAGAAGTATTTCCCTCGCTCTAAAAGCGTGAAAGCCAAGTTTGTTCCTGCAATTCCTTGTCCGATTAGTAGGTAGTTCATAACTATTAGATGACAGTTTTATTAAGACAATATTTTTCTCTATTTTTGTGGCGACATTTTACGCCACTAATAGAATGAATGAAAACCAACAAATAGAAAATCAATTACTTGATGAAGTATATAGCTTATTAGGTTCAACTCAAACTGAAACTATTATGAGTTTGATTGAAGCGCATTGTGAAAAGCATAATATTTCTCAAAGGCAATTAAGTCAAATTTTAGGTTTCCAAAGAAAATCTTTACAAAGATTGCTTGATGGAGAGACAAAAAAAATTGACTTACTCACTTTTTTGAAAATCAATCACTTTTTGGGAATTGGGTTAGATAAACTCATGCAAGTTTATGTGTCTAGTTTGGGTCAAGAAAAAATTAAGGAAATGGAAGATGCCAGAGTAAGAACTTTTATAGTAGAAAATTTCGACTTGGATGGGTTGAAAAAAATAGGTTTTCTTAATTCAACTTCTGATTTCAATCTAATACATGACAGGATAGTTCAATTCTTCCAACTTGAAACCATTTACGATTATCAAGATGGTGTTTATGCTTATTTCAGCAGAACAAAAAATCAGTCATCAGACAATATGAGAACGCTTTGGGTAAAATCTGCCCATGCGCAATTCAGTAGGATTGATAACCCGAATAATTATAATCGCAATCAGTTGATAGAATTGATTCCAAATATACGCCCGTACACAAGACATGAAAATACAGGACTCCTAACTGTCGTGAAAGCTCTCTATAACATAGGAATTACGGTAATTTATCAAAAATACATTCCGAAGCTACAGGTACGAGGAGCAACATTTATTGTGAAGGAAAAACCGTGTATTGTACTTACAGATTGGCGAAATTACGATAGTATTTGGTTTACTTTAATGCATGAGCTACATCATGTTTTATATGATTTCGATAAATTAAGTTCCACGAAATATCATCTTAGCGGAGAACCTGATGTATTGCTTTTGGAAGAGGAAGCCAATGAATTTGCTAAAGAATACCTGTTTTCAGACGAAAAAATGAAATACATATCCAACTTTATTGACTCTCATGGAGTAGTTGAAGAATATGCGAAAAAGCAGAAAATTCACCAAAGCATAATTTATAGCTTTTATTGCTGGAAAAAGAAAGAAACAGATGATAGCGATATTGGCTACAAGAAATTTTCAAAACATTTTGTGAAAGCAGATGTGGCATTAAACTCTCTCAATTATTTTGATTGGAGTGAAGATAACATAGGAGAAATAGCAAAAAGATTACAAAACACACTTTCAAAATATTAAAACATGGATAAGAAAAGTAAAAAAGAGCAAGACAAACTCAAAAGAGAAGAAGAACTCAGAAATATCTTTAAAAAAGCAGACGAAAATAAAAGCCTGCAATTGGGTCTGCCACTTGAAGACAATTCTATGTCAGATGATGAGGACAGTTTTAAATTCGAGGATGTCCAAAATCCTGAAGAATCTCACAGGCTGTTTTATGCCATTAGAAAGCTTCTCATGCAATATTTACCACAAGGGAAAGAGAATCTAAAATCAGTACGCCAACCAATTTATGATGAGAAAAATCTGTTTTTAACTCAAGGGCACGAAAAAGATTCAAATGGAACTCGAGGTGCAGATAGCAGGCAGTCTTACATTTCCCAACTTTCAGTTTGCCTTGAGTTAGTAAAAGAATGGATTCAAAAAGGTGCTAACTCTTGGGATTTGTTTATCACATTT
The DNA here is from genome assembly GCA_047633715.1 of Flammeovirgaceae bacterium. Classification (GTDB taxonomy): domain Bacteria; phylum Bacteroidota; class Bacteroidia; order Cytophagales; family Flammeovirgaceae; genus JBLIFI01. Next base: position 6,270 of record JBLIFI010000062.1, on the reverse strand, counting down.
CGTGATATAAATATTAAAGACGGCTACAAAAAAGATAAATGAGCCCCAAACTCTATTCCCTAGGGAACAGGAAATAAATAAACTACTTTTTTATCGCAGTTTATTTTTGAGACTAATCTAGGCAAAAAAATAAGGCATAGCACCGCTATGGCATATTTTTTTAACGAAGAATAGACCAAAAATAAACAAGATAAAAAGTAGTAGTTTATTTAATTTCCGTTCCTAGGCGACTCCATGAAGAAATATTTCCGATTCGTGGCAAACAGATAATAATCTCCAATCTTGCGAAGATGAATCAGCTCATTTTCATCTAACTTATTGGCTTGTTCATTTAGGAAATAACTTTCGTAAGCAGTTTGTATAAATTTATGCTTTGTTCTCAATTGGTTGGTTTTAGGAATGCTTTTCAGATTGAGCTGATGGAATTTGTACAAAAGTGAATCGATTTGTTCATTTTCGGGCTGAATGGAAATAGTGTCTTGTTCACTATTTTGTTGCAATAGAATGAAATTCTTATTCAGTTTCACAACCGCTGAACTGGTTTCGGAAATCACTTTCTCCAGATTGAAATAGCTTTGATTGAAACCTCTCGATTTGTTTTGGAAAATGACCACACATAAGCAAAATCCAACCAGAAAATAGAGAACAGATTCAGGGTTTGGCTTGGTAGTAAGTGTGGAAAATAGTTTTTCTTGCCGTTCGTATTTGGGTTTGTAGAATATGAGTAACAGCAAAAACAAGCCGAAAGTCAAGAGAAGCGTGATTTTACTTGCCACAGAAATGAGTGGGAAATCTTGACCGAAAAAGGTGAATCGGTTGGTGGAAGTCATCCAGACGAAAAGTGCGGTGGTAAATAGCAAAACGGGAACGCCCAACAAGCTAAAATGGGCTTCGCCTTCTTGGGTTTTGGCGAGTTTGAATTTGGCTTGAATGCTTCCAAAAAAAATCAGGCAAAGCATTCCAAAACAAGCAATCAACTCCAACACAAGCCATTCGGAATGTTCGGAAATTAGATAGCGAGGAACGATCAAATCGCTGGTTTGGGTAATATGAGAAGCTCCTTGGCTGAAATGTGGTTGGAGTTTCATGTATTGTTCTTCTAAATCAATTGTGTTTGAACTCACATGAGAATCAGATGTGAAATAATTAATAAGCCATTGATTATGAGCAGATTGTAAAACACTCTGAAAAGCTTCGGATTTGAATGGCTTACTCAAAATCAATTCTGAACTTTCCGATTTGAGTACTCCAGCCCGATATTTTATGTAACTATATTTTTTGGAAAGCTTTTCGGGTGTTTTGGAAATGGAAAAAGCTAAAATGATGCAAGCTCCAAACAAGAAAATTCCCAAATTCAAGAGTTTAATTTTCTTCATCCATTTGGATTGAGCAAAATCCAAAATAAAACCTCCGAACCGAATTTGCCAAAAAATGCCTGTTGCCAACCAAACGATAAGCAATACCCAAGTGAGAATTGGAATATTCTCTATTCCGAAAATAATGAGGTTGGCTTGATAGAAAATTCCCGCCACAAAAATCAGCGTAGCAATTGAGAAAGCAACGATTCTGTTACGAGAAATCGGTAACAAATTAGGATATTGTTTCAGCGCAATTCCTAACAACACAAAATGGATGAAGGCATAAAGCAAAAACATGATGGCATAACCTGCATCGTTCATCAGAATAACCAAAAATGTAGTTCCGAATGAGCCTGCCCGCAAATAGGGAATATTTTTTAGAATACTTGGCGTGGAAACAGAACTAAGAGGCGTTTTGGAAACGGCTTGTTTTATCTTTTTTCGGATTGATAAATAGAACCAACCATCTGACTTGGAATTGAAATGAATGAGTGCCGAGTCAATGGTGTAAAAAAGTACCACAGGAATGAAAAGATTGGAAATCCGCTCGAAAAAGGTAACTCCGAAATGGGCAAATGAGAAAACTGCTCCGCCTAAAAATAACAAAAAAGGAATGTGCAAAGTCCGAATTGATTCAGCCAACTTTGTTTTGAAAACACTTTCTGTTTGCCAAATTTTCAGTTTCAGAAACCAAATAAGGAGAAATCCATAAGTAAATCCAGCAGTCCACAGAAAGTGAGTTTCCGAATTGGTAATGGCATTATATTGCTTAATATCTATGTTGGAAATTGGGTAGAAAGTGGAAATTCGCCATTGCAAATAGACCCGAATTAACAGAAAAGCGTAGAGCAAAACATAAATAGAAAGCTCAATTCGAGAGAAATTATTCGCCTTATAAAGAGCTGTGTAGCGGAAAATAACCAGTAAGAGAAAGCTCGCCAGAAATAAATAAATATAATGCGTTTTGAGTTTGTTCTCATCTCTCCTATCCACAAATCGCATTTGCCAAGCCAGTTCCGATTGGTGGTTTTTGGTTTCCAAACGGAAAGTGTTTTTGGTGGAAAGCTCTCGTTTCTTAGTCGCTCCATCCGAATTAAAATCTGTCAGAGAAAAAAGCAGTTTTTCGTCCGAAGCATTCACTTCGTATTCCACTTCGGCATTAATATGATTTAGATTTCCCGTGTCGGGAATCGAACCGAAATAATAAACTCCATTGCCATTTCCTTCCGCCAACTCAGAGTTGGACACCGTATCGGGCTGAGAAGAAAAGCCGAAAACTGCCTTCTTACCCAACTCCAGCTTCTTGCCTTTTACTTTGTATTTCTTAGGCTCCACAAAAACAATTTTGCTTATTGAGCCAGATTCGGAGTTTTCTGGTCTGAAAATAGGCGTTTGCTTCCTCCCCAATCCAATAAACAAACTGCTTTGGTTGGAGACAGTAATGGCAAAATCTTCTGAGGTTTGGAGCGGTGTGAAATCGGCTTGCCCATCGGCTCGGAAACTGATAGAATCGCTAGTCAACAATTTTTCTGAAAGCAAAAGGCGATAAGCTTCAGGGAATTTTTTCCGATTGACTTTCACATTCGGAGAGCCTCTTTCTTCACGCAATAAATAGCAGTTCTCCCAAGTTTTGGCAAAGCCTTTCAGCTCGTTGGTTTTGGCGAGAATGTCTGCTACATCATAATACATATAAATTAGCGAGTGGAATCTGCTTGAACTTTGCTCGCCATCAATTTGCGTTTGTAAAGTATAAACCGCTTTTTTCTGATTGATTTCCCGCACGAAAAGTTTGAGATAAACACTAGAATCGGGTGTTCTTATCTCAACATTTTTCCTGAACGAAATGGAATAATTCTCTCGATTCGCAAACTCATATCGCTTCCTCTGCTCCTTCTTTTGGTTGGATTTCGAGATATAAATAGGAGAATAAACTCCAACAGAACTGATTTTAAAACTATCTCCAACCGATTTGACTGAAAGCTCGCCCGAATATTGGCTCCAAATCGCTTTTTTTGGTTTTGAACTGCTGATAAGCAAAATAGAATCCTGAAATTCATAGCCTTGATGTTCCACAATATGGAAATCTGTATTTTTGGCAATCGCCCCAGAAGGATAGAAATAGCTGTGCAAAGTCCAAAATGAAAATCCAACCAAAACTAGAAATCCAATCAAATAGAACCGAATTGATTGCTTTACTTTCCCCTCTCGGAAATCCACAAAAAGGAAGATTCCGAAGAGGAAAATTAAAGTAATAAGCAAGAAGCTGGAGAATGTATGCAACATATTTACCGTCTTCGGTAGTTTTAATTTGAAATGTAAGACATAATATTTTAGCGTTTCTTGATTTTGTGCCTGTCAGTTCAATTCCATGGCGGCCATCAGAACTGACATTTCTCAGTTTCTCAAATCCGATGCGACTCGGCTTCGATGCGACTCGGCTTCGAGGAAAATGAAATATACAACACTACTATTTTTTTTCTAACATCGAGTGTCTAACATCTAATCTCTTTCATCCAAATTCCCCAACCTCCAAACCGAAAATACCATTTTTGATTCCAATATAATTACTTTTGGGAAATCTAAAATTATAGAGTCAAGCAAGTGGAGATGAAGCATCTATCAGAAACGTAACCTTGACCTCAAGAAAATAGTATGAAAAAACAATTACTTTTCTTTTTTTGCCTATTCATTTTTTCAATTTCCCATGCCCAAAAAAGACCAAAAGTCGGCTTAGTGCTGAGTGGAGGCGGAGCGAAAGGCTTGGCGCACGTAGGAGTTCTGAAAGTGTTGGAAGCCAATCATATTCCCATAGATTACATTGTGGGGACTTCTATGGGCGGAATTGTGGGTGCATTTTATGCCGCAGGTTTCAATGCCGATGAGTTGGAGAAAATTGTAAGCTCCGATGATTTCCAAGAATGGGCTTCGGGCAAGTTGGGGACAAATCACCGCTTCATTTCCCCGAAAGAGCAAGAAAATGCTTCATTTCTATCATTCCAATTGGAAATAGATTCTGGTTTTTCCACCTCTTTCCAGCCACAATTCATCAACGATGCACCCTTGAATTTTGCTTTAGGGCAATACCTTTATATGCCGAGTAAAAAGGCAAATTACGATTTCGATAAACTCCCAATTCCCTTCCGATGCGTGGCAGCCGATATTTTCACGCAAGAGCAAGTAATATTAAGGTCGGGCTATTTAGGAGAAGCCGCACGGGCAACCATGGCAGTTCCGCTTGTTTTCGGACCAATTCCAGTTGATGGAAGGTATTTATTCGATGGCGGTTTGCTCAATAATTTCCCAGCAGATGTCATGCGAGAAGAATTCAAACCCGATATAATTATTGGCGTGAATGTTTCCTCCAGCGATTTTGACAAACACCCCACAGGCGAGGAGGCGAAAGAATTAGTCAAAAACTCCATGAAGTTCCTTTTCATGGATAACGCCAACCTCACACCACTCCAAAAAGGAGATATTTACATTGAACCTAATTTGGAAGAAATTGGCTCAGGAGATTTTGAGATGGTAAAAGAAGCTATCAAAAGCGGTTATGAAGCCACGCTGACCCAACTCGACAGCATCAAAATCAGCATTCCCGACACACTCACGGAAACCAGAAAATCCAACCTAGCCACACTTACCGACTTTGACCAAAATCATTTCGGACGAATAAATATAACGGGACTAAATGGGGCGCAAAGTATTCATGTCAGAAAGCTATTGGCTTCCCGAAAAAACAGTAAAAAAGGAAAGATAAGTATCTCCGAGCTCCAAGAAGGTTATTACAGACTGCTTTCAGAGCCTTATTTCAAAGGAGCGTTGCCCACAATTAGCTATTACGACTCGCTCGGTTCTTACTCCTTCAATCTCGATGTAGATGCGGGGCAAAAAATAATTGTAGAGCTGGGCGGAAACCTCTCCTCCAGAAGTGTGAGTGCAGGTTTTGTCGGCTTAAAATACAGCGTTTTAGACAGATTATTCTACGATTTTAGCCTAAACGCCTTCTCTGGGCGGTTCTACACCTCCGTTCGTGGGCAAACCCGAATCGTGTTCCCCACCTACAACCCATTTTTCATTGAAGCCGATATTACGTTCAACAGTTGGGAATACTCCAACACCAGCGAATTGGTTTTCAACGATATTGACGCCTCAATAGTAGATAGAGTCGATAGATTTATAGGAGTTGGTGTAGGCACAAATATTGGCAGAAGAAATACTTTCCTATTCCGTTTTGGCTACGGAAACGACAAAGATTTATACTTCAGCGATGATGATTTCAGCGTTTCCGACCAGCTAGACGAAACCAGACTCAAAGTCTGGGTTTCCGAAGCCAGTTATTTCCGAAGCACCCTAAACAGGAAAGTTTTTGCCTCAGAAGGCGACCAAGTAAAATTTAGTGCCAAATATGTGAACGGAACAGAATCGCTCATCGGTGGCTCAACCTCCCAACTTCCAAACCAAGAAAACAACAGAAGTTGGATTCAGCTAAGAGCCAAGTACGAGCAGTATTTCGGGCATAAAGTCAAACTCGGAACTTCCCTAGAAACCTCCGTAACCAACATGCCACGCTTCTCCAACTACAAAGGCTCGCTCATCAACGCTCCTGCATTCTATCCATTACTCGACAGTAAAACGCTTTTCCTAGAAGATTTTCGAGCCTATAATTACGCAGCTGCAGGCCTGAAAGGCATTGTTCCCATTGGCGGAGACAACTTCGAGTTTCGCATGGAAGGTTACGGTTTCCTTCCCTACCGCAAAATCATAGAAGGCGCAAACCAAGAAGCCGAGTTGGGCAAAGCGTTCAACAATCCAGAATTTGCCGCAACCGCTGCCTTGGTTTATCATACACCATTCGGTCCAATCAGCGGTTCGCTCAACTATTATTCCGACAAAAACTACAAATTTGGCATCT
>JBLIFI010000061.1:0-15316 GCA_047633715.1 Flammeovirgaceae bacterium | reverse complement strand
CTCATTATTTGGGACAGAATTTTTGGCACATTCGAGCCAGAAGTAGAACGTGCAACATACGGAATTACCAAACCGATGAACTCCATCAATCCAATCCGCCTTGTCTTCCATGAGTTTGTAGATATAGGGAAAGATTTACTAAAAGTCCGTAATTTGAAAGATGCTTTTAAAGTAGTGTTCAGCCCACCAGGAACATGGGAGAATCCTGATAATAAAAAAGGTGAGGATAAGAAATCTCCAATTGAAAAAGTAGAGTCTGTGCAGTAATTCATTTTCGCCAAACAACATCAATCCAACCAAATCACCTTTTCCCAATCCAACTCCACAAAAATGGTTTGTTCTAGTTGGATTTTATTTTTGGTTTTTGTGTGGAGTCGCAAGTGAATACCGCTTTTATGTTTCCCAAAAACCTCTGAGAAGCTTCCCATGAAATTGACTTTTTCAACTTTCAGCTTAATACTCTCATTTGTTGGTTCTTTTTTATGCTTCACGGCATTTTCCCGAATGCAAATTTGCGTTTGGTCGGATTGAGTGAATTGCCTGCTTGGAAACAGTTTTTTGAGTTCCGAAACAGTCAGAATAGTGGGGTTTCCGAAGAATTGGGCAATGTAGGCAGATTTCGGGTTCTGGTAAATTTCTTGCGGACTGGCGATTTGTTGGAGTTCGCCCGCTTGCAGAATCCCGATTTTATCGGAAATAGGTAAGGCATCGGCAGAATCATGCATCACAAAAATAGCGGTGGTTTCAGTTTTCCGAATAATTCGCTCTAAATCGGTGCGGAGTTGATTTTTCAGGCGAGTGTCTAAATTGCTAAACGGTTCATCTAGCAAAAGCAGTCTCGGCTCATTTGCCAAAGCCCTTCCCAAAGCCACACGCTGTTGCTGTCCGCCAGAAAGCTCGTGAGAATAATTATTTTCCAAACCTTCTAATTGACAAACCGCTATCAACTCGGCAATACGCTTTTCTTGTGCAGGTTTTGAGTATTTCAGCAAATGATAGCGCAGGTTTTCCCACACTTTCAGCTTGTGCCCCAAACCAAAATCCTGATTTACCAACCTTACCTCCTCATAACCCGCCACCAATTGCTTGGCAGGACCTGTAATTTGCTTTCCATCCAGCCAAACTTCTCCCGAATCAGCATTTAGCAAACCCGAAAGCAGTTTGAGCAAAGTCGTCTTTCCACTTCCACTTTCCCCTAAAAAAGTCAAAACCTCGCCTTGTTCCAATCCAAAAGAAAGGTTCTGCAAGGCAGGAACTTGCATTTTTGGGTAGGATTTAGTGAGTTTGGAGATGGAGAGCATAAGATTTCAGAAGTATGTTGTGCGAAGATAGAGATTGGTATTTTGATTTCTCTTATTGCCAAGGAAAGTAAATGAGTGTTTGGATTAAGTAAGTGCTAAGTGCTTGGATGTATTTAATTCAGTTTTTCAACTTGTTGGTCTCGCTATGCTAAAGAACGGGGAAACTTTTTCCAACAAGGGCAGTTTGGGCGCATCTCATTTTGTCGCAATAAATAAGATGCATTTTTTATGAATGCTAGATTTCTAATAAACCCAACGTCTGGCAGGGTTTTCAACCTCTGCCAGCGTATGCTTTTTTAGTGTGCGACATTTTGAGATGCGCCCGGGCAGTTTTTATGTTATTTTTATTACGAAATAATTCTGTACAAGCACTCAAAATGAAATTAGTTTACATTTTAAATTGTGCACTCGTAATTCGTACATCTAAAATCGTACATCCCGCTTACAGAATAGCCGTACTTAATCAGATTCGTATATATTTGTCCAGAAGTGAATAATCCAACATTATAATAACGACAAAATGGCAAAGCCTAACGCTGGGGAATATCCTCCTTATTTTAAGTCTTTTATTGACACTACTAAAGAAGAAGAGGTTGTTCCCGCACTTAAATCTTCAGGAATCAATTTGGTAAATATTCTTTTCGGAATGAGCGAAGAGCTTTCTTCTTATCGCTACGAACCCAAGAAATGGAGTATCAAACAGCTTTTGGGTCATATTGTAGATACTGAAATGGTTTTCCAGTTCCGAGCCATGAGTTTTGCCCGTGGCGAAAAAGCAGCTTTGCCTGGCTTCGACCATGATTTATATGTAAAAAACTCGAACGCAGAGGAGTTGCCACTCGCGCATTTATTAAAACAGTTTGAGGCAACCAGAAATGCGACAATCCTTTTGTTTGAAGGCTTCACAGAAGAAATGCTGAACACGAAGGGAAATGCAAATGGTTTTGAAATTTCTTTGAGAGCATTAGGGTTTATTATTGCAGGACATCAGCAACATCATTTGAATATTATCAAAGAAAGGTATTTGAAAGAGTAGAAAAGATGAGAATTTGGAAATGGAAACAACTCAGGGTTCTGAGAAATAAGTTACTCTGCATAATTGAATCTGATAATTATCACATTACCAAATCAATATATTATCTATAATCCTTCTTTTTAATTCTTAATTTTCAATTTAAAAGCCCTTTTCTATTTTTTTTCGAAAATCTCGCTTATTTTTGAACCAAATTTGAAAGAATCAATCCGAAATCGATAAAATATACTATGGCTAATGCAACATTGACTTCAGAAGAGACTGAAGGAAAAGAAAGAAATGTTTGGGGAGGAGGAGAATCTCCAATGAAAGTAAGCTATGGAAAACTGATGATGTGGTTTTTCCTACTTTCCGATGCTCTTACATTCTCTGCATTCCTAATCGCCTATGGCGTTTCAAGATACACGCACAACTCACTTTCATTTTTTAAGGAAAGTAAAGATTTTACTGATGCTTTGCCTGAATTCAGCGAACAAGTAGCCGTTTATGGCGAAGAAGGTATCAAGAGCGCTATTGGTGTGGCACAAAGATGGCCTGTTCCTGAAGAAGTGTTCAATGCACTTCCTTTCTTACACGGATTTGATGCTCCTTTGGTATTTGTCGGAATTATGACTTTTATCTTGATTTTGAGCTCGGTAACTATGGTTTTGGCTGTAGAGGCTGGCGAAAGAAAAGACCAGAAAGATGTAGAGAAATGGATGCTTTGGACAATTATTGGTGGGATTGCCTTTTTAGGTTGCCAAGCATGGGAATGGTCTCACTTTATTCACGGAACAGACAACGGTGCATTTGCCAGCTTAATGCCTAGCGATGGAAAAGTATTTGGAGCAAATTTGATTACCAATGAATATGGGCCAGCTCTTTTTGGAGATTTATTTTTCTTCATCACAGGATTCCACGGATTTCACGTATTTACTGGTATTATATTGAATATTCTCATTTTCTATAACACAGTAATGGGAGTTTATGCCAAAAGAGGACACTACGAAATGGTAGAAAAAGTTGGTTTATATTGGCACTTTGTAGATTTAGTTTGGGTATTCGTATTTACACTTTTCTACCTTATTTGATCAGTTCAAACCGCTCCGAATTCAATCAATAAAAGACATATTAAGATATAAATTATGGCTCACGATATAAATTTATCCGCAGACGAGAAGCACAAGGCAAAAATGAAGACCATTGTGAAAGTAACAATTATACTTTCTGCGGTTACGGGAATCGAATTTTTCCTGGCTTTCATTATGGGAGCAGGTACTGCAAGAACATCTCTGTTCTTCATTCTTACCATTGTGAAGGCTTACTACATCGTTTCTGAATTCATGCACTTGGGGCATGAAGCAAAATCGTTGCAATGGTCAATTATTTTTCCGCTTGCTTTTGTAGTTTGGCTAATTGTTGCCCTTTTGGTAGAAGGAGATACAGTTTATGACATCCGTTCTTTCTTTGGCTTACTTTAGGAAGTAATACAATTGATTTTCTCGAAACCGAAAACAACATAACTTGTTTTCGGTTTCGTTTTTTTATGGATTTTGAAAAAACGCTTTTCAATTCTCATATTTTGAAAATTTTCTAACTCCCAAATTTACCTATGGATAATCAATCCAATCCCTCATATAATAAAAGTAAGAAAGGTCAGGCAATCATTCTGACTCTGATTCTCATTATACCCGTTTTGTTTTACGCATTTCTGCAATTGTTTGGCAAAAATGAATTTGTGGAATTGGATGTGCTAAACCCTGCGGTAGAAGGTTGCCAACCAAATTTGGGAGATAGTGTGCATTTAATTCCCGATTTCAGTTTTACTGCACAGACTGGAACTACTGTCTCCAACAAAACAGTAGAAGGGAAAGTATATGTGGCTGGATTTTTCAACTCGGAAAGTTCAGATACTTCAAGAACTATCATGACCGCCCTTGAAAGAGTTCAAGAACGTTTCAAGGAAGACAAGGAAGTGAAAATTTTACTCCACACTTTCAATCCGAGAGTAGATTCTATGGCGATTTTGCAAAACTTTGCCAATCAGTACAAAGCCAACCCAACGCAATGGTTTTTCCTTACAGGAGACTCCACAATACTGAATAACCAGTTGCGCTGTGGCTATTTACCATTTTCGGCTTATGCCGACAAAGAGCGGGTTTACACATTCTCAGTAGAGGATTTTCAGCCTCATTTGTTGGTTTTGGTAGATAGAGACAAACAAATAAGAGGTTACTTCGATGCTTTAATCAGAACAGAAGTAGATAGACTAATGACAGAAATTGATTTATTGATGCTTGAATATGCCAAAAGAGAAGAAAAAAATCAGAGTTTGTAAAATAGAAGTAGAACAAACTTGGGAGCTTCGTCAGCGAGTGATGTGGCCCAATGAACCAATTGAATATGTGAAATTGCCTGAAGATACTAATGGAATTCACTTCGGCTTATTTGTCGGAAAAAAACTTGTGTCGGTGGTTTCTGTTTTTATAGATGGTAATTCTGCTCAATTCCGAAAATTTGCTACAGACATTTCCAAACAAGGGAAAGGCTATGGCTCTAAACTTTTAAACCATCTTTTTGTAGCAATCCAACCAGAAAAATTTGATAGGATTTGGTGCAATGCAAGAATTGAGAAAGCAGATTTTTATGAACAGTTTGGAATGAAAAAGACAAACCAAGTTTTCATAAAAAGAGGAATTGAGTTTGTGGTAATGGAAAGAGTGTTAGGAAAGTAAATAGTTGCACTAAGTTGGTAGTTACAAATTAAGTAACTACTTGCTTTTCTTCAGCTTATTATTTCCTTCCACCATTTTCTCAGGAAAGTGTTTGGTCAATTCAGCTTGGATAATTCCAAAAACTTGGTCTTTCAACGTATTGATTTCTGACATTTCCATTCCTGTGGTTTCAATTGGTTCATGGTAAATCACTTTTACAGGATGCCAATTGAGCGCGAAATCGAAGTCAAAAAGGATTTTCCAATTATAAAGAATGGTAACAGGTACAATAGGAACTTGTTTCTCAATGGCAATTCGGAATGCGCCATCTTTAAAACGGGTCATATTTGGCGGGTTTTTAGTTAGTATTCCGCCTTCTGGATAAAAAAGAACACTTCTGCCTTTATCAATTGCCTCTTTTGCTTGCTCAAATGCTTTATAGCTTGCTTTAATACTTGTTCTGTCTACAGGAATGTGGAAACGGTTGAACATGTAGCCAAAGAAAGGTACTTTGGAAAGTGAGTTTTTACCTACAAAAACAATGAATTGCTTTGCCGACATTCCAATTGCAGGAATATCCAGATAAGAAGTATGATTTGGGCAATAGACATAGGTTTTCTTCTTATCAATTTTGCCTTTCACTTCTCTGCCAAAAGGTATGAGTGTGGAGATATAAAACCCAGAAGCCCAAATTTTATTCAGATAGAAGGCAAACCGTTTCCATTTGGTGTTTTGTGCGGCAATAAAGAAAAATGGAAAAAGTAGCGTGTACAGAATGGCAAAAGAGAACATTCCATAAATGAAATATATTTTTTTTAGGAATTTCAATAGCTGTTTTTCTAATTAAAAAGATGAAAAAGTAAATCTATATCTCTTTTGCTTATTTTTGAGGTTTGCTGTGTTGATTCTGAAAAAAGGAGATATTACAATGCACTTTCATGTAATACATTCGTCAATGCAAATGTATCATTTATTCTGAAACTTGTGAATAACTGGAAATGCGGTATTTCGGCAGTATAAATACGCTTATTTTCTCAAGAATGTTTACTCCTTCTAGTCTTTGGTTAAACTGTTTGGTTTACTTGATGTATTTTTGGAGATATTTTCGACAAATCTAAACTTCCAACAAAATGAAAAACAGACTTCTACTCTATTTTATATTTTTTTCATTTCTTTATTTTTCTTGTGCTTCCGATGCGAACGATGTAGATGAAGCTACGGATGTAACTGACTCCACAAAGTTCTTTTTGGATTCTGCTATGCTGGAAATTGACTCTGTGGATTCGGTAGAAGTAATGCTGGACACGGTGGAAATTATAATTCCTATGCTGAGTCAAATTATTGAGACAAAAGCAAAACCTGTAATTAAAGAGCAGTTTTCTCATTACATCAATGCGTTGAGATTTCCATCGGAGATTAAAGAGGAAAAGGATATTAAAATGGTGATTTCAATGCGAGATTCTTTGATTAGCACTTTGCAGTATGGCTTCTTGGAAGATTACTATTACAAAGAATTAGAAGAGAAAAAAGAATTGAAGGATAGCCTAGCGAGGGAGTTTGTGAAAATTGGAATCAAAGCTGTTTATGCCGAGGGAATGTATGCAGGATTGACAGAGTCGCCAGTTTTGGTAGCAAAAATTGAGAAAATTGCCTCACCAGCTTTCAAATTGTATATCGCATTTCAGCAGGCTTGGGCAAACTCTTTAGGAACGGAATATACTTATATGGACTTGGAGCCAGAAGCCAACATGGTTGTTTTGGGCGAAAAACTGAGGAAAGACTTCCCGAAATCTGAATATGTGGCACTCACGAAAGATAGTTATTCTGATGCAATTTACCCACTAACCAATGTGCACGCTCTGGAACATGAAGGAGCAATCAGCTATATTGTAGGTGGAATGGAAACGGATGTTTATCCTGGAGGGACAGAAATTACGAATCACAAAGATTTCGTAAAAAAATACCCGAACACTAAACTTACTCCCTTGGTAAATGTTATTCTTTCCAATATCTCCACACTCAACTCAGAAAGCGATACTATTTTTGCGATTGTAACAGATTGGGTAAATACCTATTCTCAGGCAAGAGAAAAAGCTTCCAATTATGTTTTGGCAGGAAAAGATATTCCCCACTTCTCGGAAATTAAAACTCCAAACGGAAAGAAAATCGCCTTGATTTACCGATTCTACAGCAACTCGGAAATGGCAAATAGCCAATTGGATAAAGCAAAAGTACTTGCCAAACAAGCGGAAATTGTGAAAGTGAGCCTGAAAGATTACAAACAGTTTGAGTAGGGAGTGAATTTAGAAATGTGGGAATGAAAAATACGGAAAGACATTTTCACATTTGCTAATTCTCACATTTTCAAATTTGATTCCCATCCAAATGGGGAAAATTCCATCAAAATAAATTTTGTTGAGTTTGATTGGAGTTCATATTAGCTTGAATTAACAAATCAATTCAAGCCATGAACAAAGTAGTATCTTCTCTTACACTCAATGCCATAAATAAAGAACTCATCCAGATGGAGCAGACTTCTAAAGGTTTTCTTAGCAAGAAAAGTACGCTTTATGCTACCTTTCAGGTTTTGGGTTGGGGAACGCTATTTTTAGTATTTCTGCTCCAAAGTTTCCCAAACCTGAAATACTCATTTATTTTAGATGTGTTTCTCACAGTATTTTCTTTATTTTTGATTTCACATATTTTCAGAAAATTTACTCAGCATAGAGAATGGCTAAAAATGATGGTTGGGCAATTAATTCCAAGAATATTGTTATCTACCATTTTACTTTCCTTGATTGCCTTGGCAGTACAATTCATGTGGACTTGGATTTTATGGAAGTTGAGTATTAATGAAGTTTTCTACTCAGGAACAAGTGCAGAAATATTTGTTGAACTATTTTCAGCCTTCATCCAAGGAGCAGTTTTATTCTTCTTTTGGCAAGTATTCTATTTCCTTTATCATTATGTGAATAATTACAATAAAAACCTGAAAGTGGAGGCAATGGTCAATGAGTTTGAACTCAACAAGCTTAAATCTCAGCTCAATCCACACTTTATATTTAATGCGCTCAACAGCGTGAAGGCTTTGGTAGATGAAGACCCTGAGCGGGCAAAAGAAAGTATTTACCAACTTTCCAGCATCCTCCGCAATTCTTTTATGATGGATAAGAAGAAGGTAATTCCTTTTGAAGAGGAACTGGAGATTGTGAAAAACTACTTGGAATTAGAAAAAACTCGCTTTGAGGAGCGTTTGCAAGTCGAGTACGAAATCCACCCAGACTCTTTGACTTATAAAGTACCGCCCATGTTGTTACAAACTGTGGTGGAAAATGGAATTAAGCATGGTATTTCCAAACTCAAAAATGGTGGAAAAATTTCAGTCAGAACCAAAGTAGAAGATGGTTTCTTGATTGTACAAATCCGAAATTCAGGTGTTTATGCACCCAATCCAAACAACCCGAAAAGCACAGGTTATGGCTTGAGAAGTACAAAACAACGCCTAGAGTTACTTTATGAGTCGAAAGCCTTTTTCAGAATCCGAAATGAGGAAGATGAAAATGTGCTAACAGAGGTTGGTTTTCCGAAGTGGCAGAAAAGTTAGTTTCTCAAATTCAGTTATTGTGGAGCTTACCAATTTGGATGAATTGTTTAAATCTGCTAATTCCTTCTCATACACATCTATCAGTTTTTTCTCATAAATGTTCGGAATATACATTTCCGTTTGGGGTTTTTCGAAGGCGAAAATTGTAAAATCCGCCTTTTCTTTCAACCTCTCTTGACAGGAAATTATAGAAATCAACAACAGAGAATAAATAGTTTTTTTCATGATAGCCTGTTTTTGAACGAAAAATACAGGTTTAATCCTCGAATCGCTTATAGAAATGTTCAATTTTCTCCAATCTCAATTGTAAAGTGTTCAAATCATTGATGGAGTCAATCATATTTGCCTCCACAATTTTAGACAAGTGAGCAGGTACAAACAGATTAGTTTTCAGGTTCTCCAATTGCTGAGGTTTATCTTCGTTGAGTTGCGTTTGGAGGTTTTTTACATATTTGTATAAATAGTCAAATTGCTCTTTCCAATATTTCATCACGATTGGATGTGGTTTTTTGGTCAGATATTCTATTTTCTCAACTTTCTCGGTTTTGAGCTTAAAAGTCATGGCTTGAGAACTATGCGTAATCTGGAGCATATTCTCCTCTTTATGCTTTTCTGCCCGCATTTTGTAGGTCAACTTAAAATTATCGTCATACAAGCCAATTGTGCTTTCTTCATCCATTTGGAGACGTTCAAACTCACTTGCTTTGATGTATTTCCCATCCATCACATTGCTGATGAGCAAAACTTCGTAGAACTTTTTGTCAATCAAATAAGGCTCTTCAATCGTAATTGTATTCGGAATTTCCGTTTCCTCCCGTACTTCTTGCTCAAACTGATTGGTTTCCAATTTCAGGTTTACCAAGTTCAGCGCAACAGAATAACCATGCTTCCGAATAGTTTCTGCTATAATTTCCCGTAAAGCATCTATGTGGAGTGGGGAACTCCAAAGGGAATGTACGGAAAGGAAGCAATCCATTAAATCCACCTCTTTTCTATCGTTCAAAAATGCAGATGTTCGGAGGAGATTCACCAATTTTTTCCACCTTCTGTCATACACACTAAATGGCGTGTCGGAAGTCGCATCATATTCATCTAATCTATGTTTGATTACCTGAATGGTGTTCACAACCTCTTTGGGCAATACAATTTGTTGGATTTTTTTATTCCACTCTTCCAGTTCTGCATTGCTGAATTTGGCAGTCTCAGAAACCGAATCCTTATAAATGTCTTCTGTGTTGGTAATCATGTTTAGGAAATTGCCTTTTTCCTTAATTTCAGTCAACTCAAAACGAAGCAGAAATCTATCCCAAAGAGCTTCCAAACCTTCCCCACGAGAAGGCAATTCGTTGGAGGCGGAGACAATCAGCTTGATATCCACTTCCTCATCTTTCTCGCCATTTCGGAAAATCTTCTCGTTGATAATCGTCAGCAAAGCATTTTGGATTGAAGGCCCCGCTTTCCAGATTTCATCTAAGAAAACCACGTTTGCGCCAGGCATGTAGCGTTCGGTCAAACGCTCATATTTATCCTCATCTTTCAGCTTTTTAATGGAAACTGGTCCAAAAATCTCATCAGGCGTGCTGAACTTACTCATCAGGTATTCAAAGGATTTTCCATCTTTGAAAGCGTATTTCAACCGTCTGGCAATCAGGCTTTTGGCAACTCCAGGAGGTCCTAAAAGAAAAAGGCTTTCACCTGCTACGGAAGCCAACAAGCCCAATCCAATTACTTCTTCTTTCTCATAAATTCCTTCTCCTAAACCTTTTAAAATCTCCGAAACTCGCTGTTTAATCTCCATGAAAACTATTGTCCTGATTGATTGTCTTTAAAAATGATTTCCTGTTTCCTAACAGCAAGATAGGTTAAATGTTTCTGATGGCAATTTGAGTGTTGGCTAATTGTACTCAATTGAAAATAGAAAGGGAATTTTGCTGGCGCAAAATAAATATTTTATGGCAACTGGGAGGGAGATTATCGCCTAGGAACTGGAATTAAATAAGGTACTATTTTATTACAGTTTATTTTTGAGCCTAGTCTAGCGGTTCCCCGCTGGGACAAAAACTGCAGTCATAGCACCGCTATGGCGAGATTTTTAACGAAGGATAGACCAAAAAGAAACAATAGAAAATGTACATTTATTTTCCGTTCCCTACAGGTAAATTCCAAACCAATCTCCATTGAGTATGAAATCTAAAATTAAATATAAAAACTGCCTTGATTTACTCGGTACTGAATACACAAGATATGCTGATGATTTTTGCCTATAAAAGCCCTGTTTCTGACTAAAAAAATAGAGCTTTTTTCCAATTGGAAATCAAAATTTTAGCCAACATACTTTACATTTTCAGTACCATTTACTCAAAGCAGTTTTTATAACCCAAACAAAACAGAAATTTGCTAATGCAAATCAAATGCTTCATAACATCTGTTTTACTCGTCTCCAAGCAAATCAACAAAACGCTCATCCATACGGATATAATTGGTTGGGCTGAAAAGTTTGTCTCCCTCCAACATGTGGAATTTCATGATAATGCTGCGAATTTTGATGGATTTATCTCGTTTAGCTGGGCTAATAGAGATTTTCAACATTTTGATGAACATCACTACATCTTCGCAATTCTCTTTGCCCAACAATCTAATCTGACGCTGAATACTATTTACCAACTGGTTGAACAAATCGAAATCGTGCATGCAACAATATTGCAATGCCAACAAACTCTTGATTTGCAAAACAGCATACGGATATTGTCTCAAACTCGTATCGTTCAAGAAATCATTTATCCATTTGGAAGCTTCATTGAATTTGCCACCATAATAACAGCAGACCGAACGGTACGCCACATAATTCAGATATTCAGGAACATTCTCTCTGTCCACATCATAATCTTCAAACATTATTTTGTTCTCCTCATACAGCGAGCCTTCCGTTCCCAAGCGCATGTTTCGCTCCAAAATAATATGGAACATATAAGAAGGATACGTGTAGAGTGGGAAATTGCCAATCAATTCGGGCATTTTCTCCAACACATTGCTATAAAACTCCTCCGCTTTTCTATATACTTTATAGTGGTTATAATAGAGCAGATTCAAGAATTCAAATACGGTTTGGAGGTGGTAATAAATGACATCCAAATAATAAGTATCAAAAATATTCTGCACATTTCTCAAAATATCTTCTATTGGTTCTTGCTCAGAATTTACTTTTTCAGGGTCATCCACAATGAGTCGGTGGAAAACGTTGAGGCAACTCTGGTAAATGTAGAGCCTGTGAGATTGGTAGAGACTGCACACATTTTCCATTTCATTTTGGAGAAGTGTCAAGCCGAGTTTATCTACTTCATCACCAGTAAGGGTAAATTCCCCAAATTTTTTAAAATAACTTGCCAGCAAATCCTCCGCTTTGTCCATAGCGAGCATATAGGCAACGTGCTCATTATAGAGTTTAGAGTATTGAAAATGGTCTTCTGAATTGACATGAAGCTTTTTCAGCGTTTTATATACAATTGTCAGCTCGTTGGAGAGGTCGTAATCTTTCAATTCCTTCTCCAACTTTTTGAGTGTGGCAATAGCAATTGTCTTCTTTTTGGTAAAGACAATTTCATTGATATTCGCCACCTTCTTCAGCAAATCTGTTCGAGGACTTTCCATTTGCTGGAGCAGGTAGTCTTCAATTTTCTGATTGAGCCGAGAGCGCAACGTATAATAAGCATTGGTATTCACATCCAACTCTTCCATGATTTTCGCATCGGAAGTGCGTCTTTCTCGCATGGCTTTGAGCAAAAAAGCAGATTTGTCTGCATTGCTATCAATCAGTTGGTTGTAGATAGCTGTGAAATCCTCTTCGGAAAGCTGCTTGATAATATGCTTTAATTTCGCCATTCTAGTAGTTGTTGTTGGATTGAGTCAGGAATCGAAAGTAATTTAAACACAAAGAACCCTTGCATTTCAGCGAGTGCCAAAATGCAAGGGTTCATAAGTGGAGAATATCGGAGTCGAACCGATGACCTCTTCACTGCCAGCGAAGCGCTCTAGCCAGCTGAGCTAATCCCCCAATTGAGTTTCCTCTTTTGAGTGGCACAAAGGTAACTTATTTCTCCTAAATTGAAACAATTTCGTAAAAGGAAAGTAAGTTTTTTGTAAGTTTTCGTAAATTTATATCATCAATAGCAGAACTAAAACAAAAAAGTGTTTTTTGAGTTAATTTTTTTGAGTTTTTACATAAAAGGCACGACTTTGTTGTTCAAAAAAGTCATTTAAACCGCATTCAACAATCAAATAAATTATTCTAATAGAAAAGTTAACCATGAAAAATATTTATTTTACTTTACTTTTATCAATTATTTTTATTTCCTGTGGAGGTTCAGAATCAAAAATGATTGGAGTTTATAAATGCGCTGATTGCTTATATGAACAGATTGAGTTCCAAAAAGATGAGATTGTGGAAATTTCTGCAGGGGGAATTAAAGCGAAAGGGACTTATGAACTTGATGAAAAATTGCTAACAGTTCATACAGAAACTAGCGATTATGTTTTTGAAGTAGTAGATGGAAACACAATTGTGGGAAAAGAAGATGCAAAAGGTACTTATAGTAAATAGTACACTCCTGCGATTATTTTTTCAATACAGAGAGAAAACCAGAAACAAAATAGGCATTGGAAATTAGGATTTCCAATGCCTATTTTGTTAAATAAGATGTAAGTTATCAAATCAATTTATTGTTTCCATTTGATATTACAACCAATACTCGGCTTTTGGTCAGGAAAAATTTCTTTGCCTTCTAATAAGTTATCAATTGCCAAAGTCAAATCTTTCCCAGTAATTGGCTTTCCATTCCTTGGCGAAGACTCATCTAGCTGGCCTCGATACACACATTTCAACTCTGAATCGAATAAGAAAAAATCGGGCGTGCATTCTGCTAGGTAAGCCTTGGCTACTTCTTGCGACTCATCATATAAATAAGGGAAGTCATAGCCTTCTTTTTCTGCAAGCAACTTCATGTTCTCTGGCGAGTCTTGTGGGTAATTCCCCACATCATTCGAGCTGATTGCCACGAATTTAATTCCCTTCTGCTGATACTCATTTGCTATCTCCACCAGCTTTTCATTATAGTGAATCACGAATGGGCAATGGTTACATATAAACATAATAAGCGTTCCTTTCGCTCCAGCAACTTCTTGCAAACTCATTTCCTTGCTAGAAACCGTATCGGGAAGTGTGAAATCGGGCGCTTTTGTGCCAAGAGGAATCATAGTAGATGGAGTAACTGCCATAGCTTATTGGATATTTTTTTGAAAACCTTCTTATTTCTGATAAGTACCAAGAACTATTTAATTGATATTATTTATTTTTCGATAAATCTATTCAAAATACTGATTTTCAGACATTTGATAATTATTGATTACTATCAAACAAAACCTTCCCTGTACTTAGACAAATTTAACTGCGTTTTAGTTTAAAAATGTGGTTCTCTGACAAATTTTGTGGAGGTCAAAAACAGCTCAGATTAGTTGTCTAATCTGGAGGCTGTAATTGATGATTATTCCTTATTTCGTATTTCATGGAACACATCAACCACAAAAATTGTCAGACAACCAAAAAAGAATCGATTTTGATTTCATACTAGAGTTTGTTGGTAGTTCATTAAATTAGTTTTCTGTAATTATTTATTGATAAAGTACAATTTCAATACTTTTTACGCCTTAAAAACACACTTTAGACTTGATATTATTTAATATACTCAAAAAATATACCGATTTGCAAACAAATACAAATAGAGGTTTTTGCTTTAATGATTATCACAAAAGGTAAATTGTAGGTTCTTCTTCCGAGAAGAACAGAAATAGTAGAGGTATAATCGAACTCGGCAAATGCAGATGGCAATGAAAATCGTGCAGTTCTGATTTTGGCAGTCAAAATTTACAGAATAACACATGATTTTCATCTTGCCATGTATTCCTCTAGGAAGAGGAATCTACAGAGCTAAATGACAAATAGTGCAATGGTCACAATTCTATTGGAGCAAGAAAGTAGATAGCCATTAAAGCCTTTTCTGGCTTAACTCAAATAGATTGTCTCCAAATAAGAATAACTCCAAACATTTTCTACCTTCCCTCGTTTTGTAAATACCTGAAACTAGAGTGGATTTATGGTAGAAACTGTTATTTTACAAGCAGTTAGGGCAAATTACCAACCGCTTAATTCGTGTTTCAGCAAATTCATTCCGTATTTTTGCCACAAATTAGACTAAAAGAAATTTTAAGTAGATAAATAGTAGTAACCGTGCGGAGTTAAGAACTAGTCATCTGCTCATTACCATATAGGACAATAGCACAACGTGCTCAATTCCGTATTCCTCACATATTTTTACACCATGCTGATAGAACCAGGAGAGTTACTCGCTCAAATCGATTCCCCAAAAGACCTTAAAAAACTCGATCGAGACCAATTATTTCAGGTCTGCACCGAATTAAGACAATTCATTGTAGATAGCGTTTCCGTTTTTGGCGGGCATTTTGGCGCAAGTTTGGGCGTGGTAGAACTTACCGTAGCTCTTCATTATATTTTCGATACACCAAATGATTTATTGGTTTGGGATGTCGGGCATCAGGCTTACGGACACAAAATCCTGACAGGAAGAAAAGAGAAATTTCATACAAACCGAGTTTATGGCGGGCTTGCGGGCTT
>JBLIFI010000060.1:0-15437 GCA_047633715.1 Flammeovirgaceae bacterium | reverse complement strand
TTACTGCCTATTTTATCATAGAAAACTACAGAAATAGTAGAATTAATCTAGTTTTTTTCTAACTGAATTGTAGCTTTATGCTTTCTGTCAGGTGCAAATTTCTTCTTTCCCTGGATTTCATATTTAAAATCCAGTTGTATTACTTTATCATAAGCATTTTGAAAAACGCATTTCTCCCAATTATACTCTTCTGCACACAACAGAGCAATTCTATGGATTGTATTAAGAATCTCTTGGTTTTGTTCTTTGTCAGTCAGAACCCAGAAAGTACTTTCATTGAATTGCGCTTTAATGCTCAAAATACTACCGAAATACCCGATTATTCTATCTTCTACGTCAGTCAATTCAACCGATAGCCTCGATGTTTTTGGTGGTTTATATCCTATTAGACATTGAACATATAAATCAGAAATCACATTCTGTTTCAAGGTAAATTTCTGCGAAAAATCATCTTCAAAATAATAGTAAAGCGTTATATCAGTCAGCTTATGGCTCATTCTAATCTTGTCTTGTAACTTATAATCTATTGATTTCCATATCTACACATCAGCAAATCAACTAATTACCGCATCATCACATCCTTAACTCCGCATGTTTCTTGAACAGCGTTTGCAGAATTCCATCTTTCAAGCCCACATCTGGCACAATCATTTGGTTTACTTGTGCCATTTCCATTACTTTAAGGTAGATTTCCGAAGCGGGGACAATTACATCGGCACGGTCGGCATTCATGTTCAGTTTGGAGATTCGCTCCTCATAAGTATGTGCAAGAATTATTTCCCTCGTTTTCTGTAACTCTTTTAGGAGAACGGCCTTTCTGTTTCCAGGAGAAACCAACTCATACATCTTTTTGATATTCCCACCTGTTCCAACTGCTTTAAAATATTCCCGCTGTATTGGGAGGTTTTTTGTTAGGAAATCGTTTATTTTCTCGTAAACTCGCTCTTTTTTCTCCTCATCCAATTGCCTAACGGAACCCATTCGGAAAGACTTCACGGCAACTCTTTCTTTATTCTGGATAATACTTAATTCTGTACTTCCCCCACCAACATCTATGTGTAAATACAGTCCATTTTCTATGTATTTCTCAACTGCATTCGTGATAATTTCCCCTTCCAATGCGCCATCAATAATTTGGATTTGAACTCCATGTGCATAATACACTCGCTTGGCAATTAGCTTTCCGTTGTGAGCTTCTCGCATGGCAGAAGTAGCACAAACCATGTAGTCTTGCACTTCGTACAACTCCAGAAACTGCTTGAAGGCAATCATCAATTTCACAAATCGCTCTTCAGTTGGCGGAGTGATTTCCCCAGTCTCAAATACATCTTTCCCCAACCGAAGGGGGAAGCGGATGTATTCCATTTTTTTCAAAGTAGCATTCTCCCAATCCACCACAGCAGAAATTTGCAGACGGATAGCATTTGAACCAATATCTATGGCGGCAATTCTCATTTTTTTTGAGTATCAAGTAGTGAGTAATGAGTATTTAGACTTAACAATTACGGATTTTGAACAACCATCTGAAGATGGTTGCAATTGAATCTTTTTCGGAAGACTTTATTATAAAATTCAATTGCCCCTAGCTTCAGCTAGGGCTTCGTGCAAATACTTTTTTTTCATTTTCAAATTCTCATATCTGCAAATTCCCACATTTCTAATCATCGCATCAACTAATCATCAAATCAACACATCATTTGTTTTTTCCCAATTGATTTACCAATGCTCTGAAATCTTTTGGGTAAGGAGCTTCTACGGAAATCTGCTCTCCCTTTGTTCCTTTGAATTCTAATTGTCTGGCATGAAGTGCGAAACGTTGCATTAAAGGTTGTTCTTCAGTAAAGTTTTTCAATTTTATATTCCTTTTTACATCAGAAAGGTAAGTGTATTTCCCTCCGTAAGCCAAATCTGCCACAATATGCGCCTTCAATGCCACCAAATGAAGCCTAATCTGGTGCATTCTGCCCGTAACTGGCTTACAAGCTACTAAAGTATGGAATTTGTAAACCTCCAAAGTATCAAAAGTAGTTTCGGCAAATTTGCCTTCCTGCCTGTCAATCCGCGCTCCACCTTTCGTGTTTTGGTGGATTGGTAAATCAATCAATTTGCTGTTGAATTCGTGCCTCCCATCCACCACAGCATGATAGACCTTTTCTACCGTGCGGTTTTCAAATTGCATGGAAAGATTTCTGTACGCATTTGGGTTTTTGGCAATTGCCAGAATCCCAGAAGTTTCCTTATCAATTCTGTGGCAAAGTTGCAGTTCTTCATCATGCTCTTTTGCCAACATAATAATGCTCTCCCGAGTCAAATCTCGCTCATCTAATGAGGAAACAAAAGGAGGTTTGTTGATGAGTATATAATCTTCGTTTTCAAAAACGAATAAGTCTTCAAATTTTATTTTTTTCGCCATAATGCAAAGCTAAGCACGTTGTGCTATTTATTAGTGGATTCTCAAAACATTTTGTCTGTTGGAATCGCTATTTTGACTTCTTATATTCTTCCACTTCTTTTTCGAGCGACTCAAACCATTCTTTGCCATATTTTCTTTCAAGGGAGTTTTGGAGAAATTTATAGAGTGGAACTTTCAGCGCATTCCCCAAATCACAAGCTGGGTCGCACATAGAATAGTGTTTGTACATTAAAACATCATATTTCTCTCCCTCTTTCTCATAGTTCAATATTCGGATTGGAGCCAAGTGGCAAGAAATTGGTTTTCGGAAGCTAGATTCTCCATTCTCGTAAGCCTGTTCTATTCCGCACTTCAAAGTTCCCGAATCATCTTTGATTGAGTAAACACATCTGCTTTCTTGGTAGAGTGGAGTGTAACCCTCTTTTGTAGTTGTACCTTGTTCTGCTATTGACTGTTTTGCTTCTTCTGAAAGCAGATGCTCAACTTGATGATAATTTTTGGCTATTTCTTCCTGTTCCGATTCAGTTACTTCTGCACCTGTTTGGGTAGATTCATGGGCACAACAAATTCCTTTGCATTTTTGCAAATCGCACACAAAGTGACTTTCCACAATATCTTCATCAACGAATACATCTCCAACAATTAGCATAAAAGTAGATTGATTATGTTTGGTGAGTTAAAAACAAAAAAGCCACACAAGGTTAATTTGCGTGACTTTTCTGGGAATGATTTTGTTTAGTCTGCGGTAATTCTCTGTTTCTCAAACATCGCAGGTCTAGCGTAATTTCCACCTTTCGCTATAATTTTATCATAGAGAATTTCTGCTTCCTTAATTTCTTCTTTTGAGACGTACATCATAGCAAGTGAAAATTGGTATTTTTCAATCTCTTCCTTTGTATGATTTTCTTCTTTCAGCAGTTTACTCATCAAGGAAATTGCATCTTCCTTAAAGTTATTCTCATAGAGAGCAATACTTTTCATGAAATAAGACTCACTTTTTTCTGGAAAACGGGCGATGGCAGAATCCGCCATTTCAATGGCTTCTCTATATTTTTTTGAACCAATTAAAGCACTAATAGACGTTTTGTAAATACCATAACGCCTGATTTCATCTAAATCTTTGCTATTTAGTACGTTATTGTAAGCTTCAACATCTTTAGTTCTGTCGGTAGTACTTTTATTAATTTGGTCTCTCAATTTGATTGCCTCATCAAAAGTACTATCCATCTGTAAGGCAATATCTATAAGACCTAAAGCACGTTCATAGTCATAAATTGAGTAGTGTGCAAAGGCAACCATTCTATAATAAGGTGGAGAGAAAGTCGCCACTTTTACTTTGTAAGGTCCATAATTCGCATTTCTAAATGCGGCAGAGCTTTCTCTGTATTTTGCTTGATTATGAAGTGCAATTCCCAACTCATAATTAAGTTGTGTTTGGAGTTTGATGTCTCTGCCCTGAAATTTGCTAATGGCGCTTTTCAGCGTGTCTTCCGCTACTTTGTACTTTTCCTCCAAATTGAGCATTCTGCCTTTCAGCATCAGCAACTCAACATCTTTTGGTATAATTGCAATTCCCTGATCAATGTAAAGATGGGCAGAATCGAAACTGTCTTCACTCAAAAGTATATAAACTACACTCTTTTTTGCTGAAAGTTTTTTCTTCTTGTCCTTCACAGCAACCGCTAATCTGTCATAAGTGTTGATTGTATTTGTAAGGTCTTCTTCTTTTTTATAGCAAATCAATAATTTAGAAAGTGCATCCAAATACTTCGGGTTTCTTTCAACAGCTTCTTCAAATGGTTTGATGGCTTTTTTAGCATCTCTCATAGAAAAATAGCAGAGCCCTTTGTAATAGTAAATTCGAGCAGAAGTATCGCTGATAGAAGTTGCCAAATCGAACTCTTTGATTGCAGCCGAATATTGTTGCATTCTACTGAGTTTCAGCCCGTTGTTTACAAAACGAGCATAAGGGTCATCTTGTGCAAAAACAGATGAACTGACTAAGCAAAACAGAAAAAGCGTGAAAACGTGCGTAATTATTCTTTTCATATCGATGAATACGCCAATGAGACTATTTTTTTAGGTACAGAATTCTTTCCTCTCCAAATAAAAGGGCACAGAGCCATGACATAGGCTATTATAATGCAAGATAATTTAAAAGACAGAAATTTAACTATTAACCATTAAACATTACACAATTTACAGTTAAAATTCTCGTTGTCGCTAATATTTGTTTCTACCCTTACCTTACACGGCTGATTCAAACCAAAGTTTTAGTCGCTGTTTCTGATTTTTACTTTTTGCAGTTTTTTTGATTAAGATATAATTGTTAAATATTTGACTTTCAATACCTTTAAGTTTCTTAGTTAAGAATAAGTTATTCCTAAATAAAAGAGCTGTTACTCTGGTATTGTCTGCTAATAATTTATCGATATTCCCAATTGTTGCTCTTTTATTGTCAATGGCAACAATCTCATCTCCTAATGTAAGTAAGTTGTAGGCTGTGGAATTTTTGTCAATACTGGCAACTATTACCTTCCCTTGCTTGTCTTGTAGTTTAATTCCAAAATTTCTTTCGCTGGATTTTTCTGAATCAACTCTTTTTACACTCAATCCAACCGAATCAAACGCTTTTTTGAGTGGATTGAATAAATCTGCTGTGCCGAAAATATATTTGTCGAAATAGCTTTTCATACTTTTCCCAGCCACTTCTTCTACAATTGTTCTATAATCTTGAATGATGTAACCTTTCCCATTTTTCCCGAATTTCTTCCACATTTTCAACATCACATCATCCAAATTATTTTTGTTTTTTGTGAGCTCCCGAATGGTTAAATCCAACAAAATAGCGCATAAAGCTCCTTTCACATAAATGGAAACGGTTCGGTTGGGTTCTGCCGAGGTGTAGCCATCGAGCCAAAGGTCAAATGAAGAATCTGCCAAGGAATAGTTGGAGCGACCTGTGTTGTGGAAATGTCTGCGCATCAAAATTCCCAATTCCTTCAAATAGTATTCATCGTCTCCAATATTGGCTCTTCGCAACATCAAATCGCCATAATAAGTCGTGATTCCTTCCAAAACGAAACCTGCACGAGTGTAATTTTCCTCCGAATAATTATAAGGAATTAATTCTTTACTTCGCAATCTGGTTACATTCCATGTGTGATAAAGTTCGTGGGAACTCACTCCAATCAAATTATTATAAAACTCTGCGGTGTGGAAATCTTCTTCGGGACCAAGTGTAATTACAGTAGAATGTTTGTGTTCCACGCCATGATAATGCCTGTAAGGAAGGATTTGGAAAATGAAATGGTATTCATTTGTAGGGAACTCTCCGCCAAACGCGTGAATCTGTACTTTCGTAAATGCCTTGAAATCGGAAATCAGTTTCTCCCAATCAGGTTGGCAATTTCCCTGAATCCAAATATGGAATTTACAGTTGGCAACTTTGTAGGTTTTGTGTTGCAGGTTGGGACTTGCAACAATTGGGGAATCTACCAATTCATGGAAGTTCTGGGAAATAAACTTTCCTTTTTTCAAGGGCAAGTTTGTGGCAAATTCATAATTGGTTGGAGTTTGTAAATCCAAACTATACGCCTCATTCTCTCTTCCCGAAACACTCAAACCGCAAGTTATCCAATTGATGTAGAGTTGATTTTCGTCCAACCAAGTTCCGCCTGCATCCATTTGACTGGCGTGGTAAGTATATTTTACAAATACCTTTTCAGTTTTTTTGGTATTCACTTCCCAGCAATCTTTGGTGATTTTCTGAAATGAAACTGGTTTCCCTTTTGCATTCTCCACAGAAAAAGCATGAATGTTTTTGGCAAAGTTCTGCAAAGTATATCTTCCTGGTCGCCAAGCAGGAAGTTGGAGTTTGATGGAATCAGCTTTGATGTTATCAATATCCAACTGGAAATCAATTAGTTGACTGGTTGGAGTTTGGTAGGAAACGGTGTATTTGAGCATGAATTCAGGCTTTTCTTTCGGTAGAATTGGTTATTTGAAAGCTAATAAAAAAATAGGGAAATTTACTTTTGTGCTTTTCAAGAAAACCGAAATCCTACCTGCGAATAGCAAGTAGGATTTTGATTTACAGAAACTCTTGGTGAAAGAAATGGTTCTCTGACAAATTTTGTGGAGGTCGAAATTACTAGATTAAAGAACCTGATTTCTAGCCAATCAAATATAGTTTTCCTCGTTGCGTGTCTCACGCAACACCTTGAATCACATAAATTGTCAGACAACCAAAGAAATTAAATAAAGTGCGCCATTATCGCAGTTTGCTTTTGAGGTCGGGCTACGTTAGCTAGTCTAGCGATTCCCCGCTGGGACAAAAATAGTAGGCATAGCATCGCTATGGCTACTATTTTTAACGAAGAATAGACCAAAAAGAAACAAATATAATAGAGTAAGTTATTTAATTCCTTTCACTTGGAGTTATTGCTATTATATTATTTCGCAAGTTTAGCTTCCATGATGATTGCTGCTATTTCCATTGGACCATCAATGTATGCTGGTTGTTCTCTTTTTGCGTAAGTAATATTGAACCATTTGCTCTGAAGGTCTTTGTTGGAGCCAAAACCTTGATTGTCCTCGTTTGCCTCACTCTCGGGAAGTTCCATGGCAAACATGAATTCTTCGGACTCGTTTCCTTTGAAATGCCATTCTTTACCTGACTCATCCTCGAACATATAATGCTCAGAGTCTCCAAATTGGAACTCGACAAACTTGGCTTTTACAGTCATTTTTTCAGAGTTGGCAACTTCTTCATCTTTTTCAGATACGATTTCAGTTGTTTCATCCACTATCTCATCAACAATTATTTTTCTATCTTCCGTAGTAGATTTACTGCCGCAAGAAGCAAATAAGAAAATGCTTAGAAATAGAATTAGTACATTTTTCATAGTTTGAACATGATTTAAGATTTTGGAATTCATTTTTGAGTCATTTAGCTAATTTAAGATAGATTTTCCAATAACTCCAAATAAATTGTTTCACCCAAAAATTGCATTTGTAACTTGAATCTAAGATTTAGTTACAAATGCGAAAGCTAAAATTAGCTTATGAAAACCCAATACTTTATAATCCTGTTATTGCTATTTCAATCCTGCAATACCGCTGTGGCGGTAAAACAGAATACCGATTCTACCTCCAAACGAGAAAGAGCTAAATTTGAACCTGCGGATGGGGAATGTCTTTTCTTCATTGGGCAAGATATAGAAGCAACTGGTGGACTCAATGGCTATTCGGACTATCAGAATAGCCTCATGGCAATTGGGCTTTCGCTGGTGAATCATGAAAAAGCAATTGCCGAAGGAAAGCACGACCATTTAATTAGGGAATTTGGGCAATGGATTAAAAACTCCAGAAGACCTGTTTTCTTGCGGATTGGTTATGAGTTTGACGGTTGGAGTTGGAATAATTACAACAGGAAATATTACTTGTTGGCTTGGCGAAGAATCTATGATTTGTTTGAGGAAATGGGCGTGGAGAATATTGCCTTTGTTTGGCAATCTAAGGGAACAGATTCTGGACAAAAAACTCTCGAAAAGTGGTATCCTGGCGATGATTTGGTGGACTGGTGCGGTTATTCTTATTTCGGAAATCCTGATGAGGAAATGCTGACATTTGCCAGAAAGCACAATAAACCTGTTTTCATTGCGGAAGCCACGCCAGTCTCCCAAACAGAAAACCTCTATTTCAATGCAGACCTTTCAGAACCAGAAGTGGCGGAGCGAGTTTGGGAAAGTTGGTTTGTTCCATTTTTGAATACGCTCAACAACAACCGAGATGTTATTAAGGCTTTCAGCTACATCAATGCGAATTGGAAAATTCAACCAATGTGGATAGGCAATCCTACTTTCCAAAAAGTAGATTCCCGAATTCAGGAAAGTGAGTTTATTTCTGAAAAGTGGAAGTTGGAAATGGAGAAGTCAAGATATTTGAAACCGAATCCTGAGTTGTGGGAGAAATTGGGAGGGAAATGAGAAATCGAACCTTGAAGTTGAAACTCATTTTTGTTAGTATTACGTAGTAAAAAACTATCTATATCATGACGACTCAAAAGAGAAACTGGCGAATTGGAGAGCTTCTATTCCAGATAATTCCTGTGGCAATTGGTGTGTTTTTGGGTTTTGCCGTCTCCAACTAGACTGAA
This sequence comes from Flammeovirgaceae bacterium, assembly GCA_047633715.1. GTDB lineage: Bacteria > Bacteroidota > Bacteroidia > Cytophagales > Flammeovirgaceae > JBLIFI01. The sequence continues at coordinate 6,864 of JBLIFI010000060.1, read as the reverse complement.
AACAGCAAAAACAAATCGAAGCTCCAATCTTTTAAACAAACCTTGATTTCCGAAATCGAAACCAATAAGAAGGGCTTGGAGAATGTAGTGGAATACTATAAAATGTTGCGTGATAGTGCGAGAGCCAACTCTGGTAAAAAAGAGTTGAACGATATGCCTAGCTATTTTTCTGGATTGAGAACTTGGACTGTGGCAAATAGTGCGTTTAACACAGCTGTGCAAACAGGAATTATCCAGGGCAACGGCATCTAATTTAGGCGATTTCAGGTCTAAATCAACGTAAAATCATCTAATTTTTACGTTAACAATTAACTAGGTTTCAATACTCTCTTTTTTGGTGTCATCGCCAGGCGACCCTGTCCGACTTTAGGAGGAAACTATTTATAACTCAAAACGATCTAATTCAAGATAGAATGCTTATTTTTACGTTTTTTGCTTAAAATCATAAAAACCGCACCGAAAAACCTCTTTTTTTGGTGCGGTTGCCCTGGGAATTATCAATGAACTAAGTTTCAAACAAATACAAGCAGCCAATCAAGTTTATACGCATCAAGGACGCTATAACGAATATTCTAACATGACTTTGCAAGGAATTCTCTCAGCAAGTATTGATATGGAAGATTCGGAAATGTATAAACTATTCAAATATTTATCCTTTTCTATGACAGACATTCTAATCATGGAGAAAAACCTGATAAAAGAATATGGAGATTTATTAGTTCTACTTTAAGACTCTAAACTGGAGTCATTATTAAAGTGCCAGTCCATGGTTTTCTTTCGCTTGAATTGTCTTTTTTTCATTTGTTCAACTTCCTGTTTAACAGGGTTTTGAGTGTCAATTATAGTTTGAGCAATCAAAACCATTACCATTTTGCGGGCATCATGCAAACTCATGATTGGGTACTGCACTTCTTGGTCAATTTGCTCGCTGAGCATGAATAGCATCGCCATCAGGACTATTGCATGGTGGTGCTACCATCCTGTTCTTCCATTCTTTCCATGTTCGCTTTTCCTTTATCAAAATTCAGCAAACCCTGAAGGTAATGCTAGGCTTGCGTGCTTACATTATTTCGATATACGCCAAACTTATCCTTTTAGCAGGCAAAATAAACAGCTATTTTACTACTATAACTAACTTGCAGTTCATTCTTTAAAGATTGTAATTCCTGAGGATTTTTTTTCTACTCTATTTCTAGAGTCTTAAAGTAGAAGTAACTTTGAGAAAATAAAAACTGCTCTACCAAAAATAAAAGTAATGAAACTCAAACTCGTACTTTTTCTACTACTTTCTTTTTCACTTTCCTCTTGCCATGTTGGGCGTTTCTTCAAGTGGAATTTTGCCGACACTAAAGATCAATATAAATTTCAAACCGCTAAAGTCGAAAAGGGAAAGGAAACATTCCAGTTTATTCAACCAGAGCAAGATACAAGCAAACTCATTTTCCCAAGAAAACTGACTGTAAATGGAAAGAAGTGGGATTTTGAAGAGTTGTTGGAGGAAGACAAAACCGTAGCTTTCCTCATTATCCACAAAGACACATTGGTTTACGAGCAATATTTTTACAAATACGAAGAATCGACTCCACATACTTCTTTTTCTGCCACAAAGTCTTTTGTTGCCACTTTAATGGGAATTGCCATTTCGGAAGGATTCATTAAAAATACAGACGAGCCTATTACAAACTATTTGGAATTTGAAAATGACAGATTCGATAAAATCACTATTCAGCATTTGTTAGACATGCGTTCGGGAATTGCCTTCAATGAAAGCTATACAAACCCTTTTGGCGATGTGGCAAAGCATTATTACGGACTCAATCTGAATAAATATTTGAGAGAATTGAAAGTGGAGAAAGCACCTGACCAATCTTTCCGCTACATTAGTGTGAACACACAATTGTTAGCTGCAATTGTTGAGAAAGCTACTAAAAGACCAATTTATGACTATTTGGAAGAGAAAATTTGGCAACCGCTTGGAATGGAATATTCGGCCACTTGGAATGTGGATAGTAAGAAAAACAAAACTGCAAAAGCATTCTGCTGTTTAAATGCAGTTGCAAGAGATTTTGCCAAGTTCGGAAGGCTTTATTTGAATGAGGGCAACTGGAACGGAAAGCAAATTGTTCCGAAGGATTGGGTAAAGGCAACTTCCACTTTCAGCGAAGTAAAGAACGGATTTGGTTACCAGAATCAGTTCTGGCATAGTTCCATTTATGAAACATTGACTGACTCCACCGATTTATCTACACCTTATATGGAAGTGGAAAGAAAGAATAAAGAGGAAGAAAAAGTGAAAATGATTAAGAAACCAGGAGAAGGTTATTGGGCAGAGGGTATTTTGGGGCAATACATTTACATTTACCCGAAAAATGACATTGTAATTGTGAGATTGGGCAAGAAATACGGTAAAAATATAGGTAGCGGTTGGAATTCAGTAGCGAAAGCAATTGCCAAGATGTATGATGAATAATCAAACCTCAGTTTTTCTATTTTAAGCTCATTATTTCTCTACTTATTAACTCATAAATCATGACTGAAAACACCTATCATTCTGCCAAAAAAATCAAATGGTCAAAGCATGGAGAATCGTACCATGCCAATGGAACACAGGCGTATTACCCAGCTTCGGGAATTGCCTATCATGCCACGGGACGAGAAGCTTATTTGCCAGAAAGCGGAACGGTTTATTACGAAAATGGGAAACTCGCTTTCAATCCAGAGTCAGGGAGTGCCTATTATGAGAATGGAAAAACTGCGTTTAATTCTTCATCAGGAATTGCTTATCACGATAATGGAAAAATTGCCTATCATCCGAAATCCAAGAAGTATTTCGATGAGAATGCAAAATTGATGGAATCAGAAAACTTCCAGATTAAATTGGGAAAAGGTTTTCTGATGCAAATTATCCCAGAATTTGAATTGTGGATTTATGGCAAGAAAGTGATTGGTGTTGATGAAGTGTGAACGAACTCCAGCAACTAAGAAAAGCTTATTCGAGGTTTAAGAATGCTACACCATCATCTAATTGTTTAGCTAAGTCAATCAATTTGGCATTTTCCAACGTCTTTCTCAAATTCTCACGAATAGGGAAAAACTGGTAATGCAATGGGCAAGGTGCAGAAGCATTGCAGGCAGACAAGCCCAGTCCGCAAGTTTTGAAAATGCCATCTCCATCAATGGTTTCTACAATTTGGCTCAAACTGGTTTCCTCCAATTGCTTTTGAGTCAATTCAAACCCTCCATAAGGTCCTTTTATAGATTGTAATAGCTTATTTCTTACCAACTGCTGCAATGTCTTGGCAGTAAAAGCTTCTGGCGAACCCACTTCCCTAGCAATATCCTTCAAACTCACTCGCTGACTCCTAAGAGAATTTTTGGCAATATATAACATGGCACGAATGCCGTATTCACAAGCTTTTGAAAACATAATTTCTGATTTTTTTCAAAAATACTACTTAATTCGGATAAAAACATCTTAAATATTTCGGATAAATTTGTCCTAAATAGAATTATGCCTATATTTGTATCAAACAAAAGCAAGTAATATTTAAATAAAGATAAAAAGGTCTTAATATCTTAATTGAAACAAATACTATTATGAAAGCAGAAGTGATTCAATCCAGCTTAGTTCTTCAAAACACAACTACAAAACAGATTTCCCCATATAAGCAGTTTATAGCTTGGGCGGCCAGCAAAGATTCTTTGAGGTTGCCAGCTTTGGCGATAATGTTTGTGATTCATGGTTGTATCACAATACCACTCGCACTCTTGTCAATGAATTTGGTTGATGGCGGAATTGTCCAGGTTGCCATTATTGCACTTGGTTCTTATTCAGTATTGGTTGTGAATTTGGCAGCACTTTCTACGAAAGTTACAATCCCCGTTTATTTTGCATCTACTGCACTTATTTTACTGATAATTCTGAGAAACCTAATCGTTTTCTTGGGGTAGAGACAAATGACGAACAACTTGCATGAAAACCGAAAAACCGAGTAGCTAATTTCTAGCTACTCGGTTTTTTTTAGTGTAAATCTCAAATCTGAGTTTTACACTCCTGCCTCTGCATCAGTCATGCCAATAGGGCCAGTAGATTCGCCAGAAGCTGAAGCTAGTTTGTCCAATTCATTGTCAATCAGCCATAAGCCTTGCCCTTCTTCGCCAATTATATCGTAAATCTCAATCACTCTTCGGAAGAGTTGCTCTTCTTCTCTTTGCTCTTGCACATACCATTGCATGAATTGTAAAGTGGCAAAATCCTTCATTTCAAAGCAAAAATCTACAATGTTATTGATGGATTTACTTACTTTCAATTCATGGTCGAGTGCGTAATCCAAAATTTCTTTTAAGCTTTCGAACTCATTTTTGATTCCCTTAATTTCTGGAGAAAGTGCATGTCCGCCTGAGTCGTTCACATAGCCGAAAAGCTTAATCATATGCATTCTTTCCTCATCTGCGTGTCCGTACATGAACTTGGCAGCTCCCTCAAAACCTTCTTTATGAAGCCAAGAAGCACAAGCCAAATAATATTGAGAAGAAGTGCTCTCTACTTTAATCTGATAATTCAATTTTTCTTCCATTTCCTCTGAGAGCGAAGTGGAACGTGTTAATATAGTTTTCATAAGTCTATTTTCTGTTGGTGAATTTTCTATTACAACGAAATTAGGGTTCGTTTGGAGAATGAACAAAGTTATTCCAATAGATGTTCGCCAAAATTACAATTTGTAATTAGTCTTTCTATACAAAACAATATCTTAGCTTTTTAATTGAATTGTTCAAACTATGTTTGCCAAATTGCAATTGAGTTTGGAAATGAAAAACTTCTCAAACCTTTACAACTTAACCCAAATCACTATGAAAACACTTATTTTAATTCGACATGCCGAGGCAGATAATTCTACGCCAGATAAGGAGAGACGTTTAACTCAAGCAGGAATTTCTCAGGCTTTCAAAGTAGGTGGCTTCCTCTCAGAAAAAGGGCTGGGTTTGCAGAAAATTTTCCACAGTAGCGCAGAAAGAACCACTATGACTGCTGAAACGGTTTCGGATATCATTAAATTGGATGAAAGCTTACTCACTTCTGTAGATGAACTCTACAATGCTTCGTTGGGTAAGTTTTTGGAGTTCGTAAATAGTATTGATGATTCTTACGATAAGGTTGCCGTAGTTGGGCACAATCCTGCAATTAGTTACTTGGCAGAGTATTTTGTGAGTGGTGAGAATATTGCCTTTTCCCCTTCACAAATGGCTTGTATTCATTTCGATTTAGAAAATTGGAGCGACCTTTCGCAGACATTAGGGAAGTTGGAGTGGTTTAAATAGTTTTGGCTCTATCGTTAATTTGGTAAAAGCGTTGTATTATTCCAAGAAATTTATTTTATGTAAAGTTGCCACAAAAGGTTAATACTAAGTGTGTTTTTTGTAGGTTCTTCTTCCAAGAAGAACAAAAGAATTACCAAAAGTGAAAGCAAGCACAGTAAATTCAGACAGCACGAAAGCGGATAGTCATTAAATTGTACTCAATACCCAAATTAACGATTGAACCATTTTTTTCAGAAAATAAAATCTATGTGTATTTTTGTGTGGGAGCGATAATTTTGTGCGCTTCAATATTCATCCTTGACTTGTTCCTGTAATGAAATACCTCAATCCGAAAAATGACCTCACTTTCAAGAAGATTTTTGGTGAGCATCCACACTTGCTTAAAAGTTTATTGAATGGACTACTTCCAATTGATGATGAAATTGAGAGCTTGGAATACTTGTCTCCCGAGCAGGTTCCCGAGATTCCCGTATTTAAGAATACGATTGTAGATGTGCGATGCAAAGATGTAAAAGGAAGGCAGTTTATTGTGGAAATGCAGATTCTTTGGACAGATAGTTTTAAATATCGTGTGCTTTTCAATGCTTCCAAAGCATATGTTCGACAATTAGAACGAGGTGGGGAATACAAAATACTCCAACCAGTCTATGTTTTGAGTTTGGTAGATGAAGTGTTTCTTCCCGAAATGGAGAACTATTATCATCATTACAAGATTGTTCATTTGGATAATTCTGATGAACAGATTGAAGGATTACAATTCATTTTTGTGGAATTACCCAAAGTTAAGCCCAAGTCTATGGAGCTGAAAAGGCTTGGTGTGCTTTGGTTACGGTTTATGAATGAAATTAATGAGAAAACAGAGCGTGTTCCCGAAGATTTGGAAGAGATAGAAGAAGTAAAAGAGGCACTTGGATACTTGCAGGAAAGTGCTTTCAATCCAAATCAGCTCGAATATTACGATAAATATTGGGACGCTATTAGTAGTGAGCGGACCAGAATTATGGATTCTATGAGAAAAGGCGAAGCAAAAGGAGAGGCTATTGGCATAGAAAAAGGAATGGAGAAGGGAATGGAGAAAGAAAAAACCACGAGAATTATCAAGTTCTTGAAAAGAGGTAAATCAACTATCTCCGAAATCGCTGAAGACTTTGAGGTTTCAGAAGGGTTTGTTAAGCAAATCAAGAAGGAAAATAATCTCTAATCAGCTTTGCCACTTGCTCCAATCCAACCCGAAAAATCCATCACTCAAATTTTATCAGACGTATTGTTTGATGAAATGGGCGTGCAGGTTCTAGTGAAAAGAGAAGATTTGATTCATCCGCAAGTTTCGGGGAATAAGTGGCGGAAACTGAAATACAACATTTCCGAAGCTAAAAAGCAAGGCAAACCAACACTTCTCACTTTCGGAGGAGCATACTCCAACCATATTTTGGCAACTGCTGCAATTGGCAAGCTCGAAGGATTCAGAACCATCGGGATTATTCGTGGTGAGGAACACTCTCCGCTCAACACCACTTTACAATTTGCCAAATCTTGCGAAATGCA